>JAZRQQ010000025.1:0-28018 GCA_045649935.1 Acutalibacteraceae bacterium
GTTCAGATAGTCGGTGTTTTTAGCGATGAGGGTCCACCCGTTCCCATCCCGAACACGGTAGTTAAGCTCATCAGTGCTGACAATACTTGGCTGGAAGCGGCCCGGGAAGATAAGGCGATGCCGACACAAAACCACCTTAGAAGATCTAAGGTGGTAATTTGCCTTAATAGCTCAGTCGGTAGAGCACGCGGCTGTTAACCGCGGTGTCACAGGTTCGAGTCCTGTTTGAGGCGCCAAAAAGAAAAGGACATCTTCATGATGTCCTTTTTCTTTTTGCCATTTCACATAGAATTCAAATATGTAGCTTCGGAAGGTTAGCAGCCGCGCGGCTGTTAACTGGTTCGTCGTGCCCCGCGTCCGGTGGACGATGAAGGGGTGCGGCGAACAGCGTAGCGGTCAAAGTTTTGGCACCGCTCCAAGGTGCAACAAAACTTTGGGTACCGCAAGTCGGCACCCCGTGGTTTCTTTTGAGCTTGTGAGGGAACATAAGTAAAAGCAAAGCAGAATTTCTGCGCTCCAAGCGAGTGAGACGACTATGTTTTTGACTAAGGGTGTCACAGGTTCGAGATTAAAATACTTGCAAAACAAAAATCAATGTGCTATACTGAAAACGCCAAATGATTATCTTAATATCTTATCCACATATGGGCATAGTGTTTTTATTTTTATAAAAACACAGATGCTCTATTTCTGCATACACATGCCTAGTGTGGAAGTTGAGATAATTGTTTGGCGACAGTTGAGCTATGTGTTTTTTGTGCGTAGTTTCGACTGCGCACTTTTTTATTTTGCGAGATAAAGTTAGGTGTGTTTTGTGAAAGGAGATTACATATTCGCATTATTTGAAAAAATAAGGAGGTCATAGTAAAATGTCAAATATTTCTGAAACATTAAAAAAGATTGCAACTATATTATGTATTGCACTACTTGTTATTGGTGTAATATTAATGTTTGTTGGCGTTGGAAAATTTTTCTCTGGATATATTAGGGGTCACGAATATAATTATTTAAGTTTTTCAGAAGCGATTTTTATGACGGAATTAAATGCTGAAAGATATGATAGTTATTTTACTTGTTTTCAGGGAAAAACTATTATTAAAACAGCTGCAAGTTTTTTGATAAGCATTATACCAATATTGGCTTTATATGGTTTTGCTGAATTGATAGAATTGTGTCATCAGATTAATTCGAAACTTGATAAAGTTGTTAATAAAGAAAATTCATAATTTTATTGTGTAAATAAGGGGTTCAAAATCGGGGTGAGAACACAAGAAAAAAGCACTTCTTAGAAGTGCTTTTTTCAATGAAATAAATCCTTCCGGATTTGTGAAATATCCTGCGGATATGAAATAGCTGACGCTATGAAATACGCTGCGGCGTATGAAGGATTTATTTTATTTCACTTTCTGCGTTAGCAAAAAATTTCATAATTATTGCTAAATAATTATTTCATATTGTGTAGGAGAATCATTAAAACTATTGTTTTTATTTTTATTTGTATGATATAATCAAAATGTTAAAAATAGTTGCTTGTAAAAAATCTGTTCATCAAATATAATATAAAGGAAGATTTTTATGTTCAGTGAAAATATTAAAAAGCTCAGACAATCAAAGAATCTCTCTCAGGAGGATCTGGCTTTACGTTTATGTGTTGTAAGGCAGACTGTATCCAAATGGGAAAAAGGTTTGTCTGTTCCTGATATTGAAATATTATTAAAAATAGCAGAGGTTTTGGATGTACCTGTAAATAAACTTCTGAGCAACGAGAGCACAAAAAGGAAGGCTGATGAACAAATGAAATATGATGTGATTATTGTAGGTGCAGGTCCCGGCGGTATTTTTGCAGCTTATGAGCTTATACAGAAAAAGCCCGGTTTAAGTGTGGCTGTTTTTGAAGCAGGTCACTCATTGGAAAAGCGTAAGTGCCCTATTGACGGTGATAAAATCAAGACCTGTATCAACTGTAAAAGCTGCAGTATTATGAGTGGCTTTGGCGGTGCAGGTGCTTTTTCTGACGGTAAATACAATATTACAAATGATTTCGGCGGTACCTTGTATGAATATATCGGCAAGAAACAGGCATTGGATTTAATGAAATATGTCGATGAAATCAATCTTAAATTCGGCGGTGAGGGCACAAAGCTCTATACAACTGCCGGTACCCGTTTCAAGACTGTCTGTATTCAGAATGACCTTCATCTTCTTGATGCTTCTGTCCGCCATCTCGGTACAGATATCAATTATATTGTTCTTGAAAATATGTATGAGTATTTAAAGGATAAGGTTGATTTCTTCTTCGATACACCTGTTCTTACTGTAACAGATGAAAATGGAACCTATAAAATTATCTGTAAGGATGCAGAGTATGAATGTAACAAGTGCATTATCTCTGTCGGAAGAAGCGGAAGTAAATGGATGGAATCCGTTTGTAAGGAATTAAATATTGCTACAAAATCCAACCGTGTTGATATCGGTGTCCGTGTTGAGCTTCCTGCTTCAGTTTTTGCTCACCTTACTGATGAGCTTTATGAAAGTAAAATTGTTTACCGTACTGAAAAATACGGTGATAAGGTCCGTACCTTCTGTATGAATCCTAAAGGTGCAGTTGTAAACGAAAACACAAACGGTATTATAACTGTTAACGGTCACAGCTATGAAGACCCTGAAAAACAGACTGAAAATACTAACTTTGCATTATTGGTTGCAAAGCATTTTTCAGAGCCCTTCAAGGATTCAAACGGTTACGGTGAGTCTATTGCACGTCTTAGCAATATGCTTGGCGGCGGTGTTATTGTTCAGCGCTTCGGTGACCTTATCCGCGGCAGACGCTCTAATGCAAACCGTATAGAGGAATCCTTTGTTACTCCTACATTAAATGCAACACCGGGTGATCTGAGCCTTGTTCTTCCTAAACGTATTTTAGACGGTATCATTGAAATGATTTATGCTTTGGACAAGGTTGCTCCTGGTACAGCAAATGAAGATACTCTGCTTTACGGTGTAGAGGTTAAATTCTACAATATGGAAGTTGAAGTTGATGAGCATCTTGAATCCAATCATAAGGGTCTTTATATTATCGGTGACGGAAGCGGCATAACACATTCCCTTTCTCACGCTTCGGCAAGCGGCGTACATGTTGCCCGTAATATTTCTGAATAAAAGTTTTTTTAAGATTTGCTTTTTAATTTTACAAAGACAACCATCGTGGTTGTCTTTTTTCTTTTTGATATCAAAAAATTAATTTTATAATTTATAAAACAATTTATCTGTGTTATGATTATAAAAAAATAAGGAACAGCTTCAAGGTTTACAGCTGTTTAATTTAAGAAAGAAGGAAAAATATGGATATTACAACAATAGTTACTTATCTTAAAGAGCTTTTTGCAACCTTTATGTTCACGGTCACTATCACGATCATCCTATTTATGCAGGTAACTTCTACAGCTGGGGCGGTGTGAATTCAGTAAATCTTACCCGTCCTACAGAGCTTAATCTCTTTGATGAAGCTGAAGGCATCGTTATCGAGGTCTACGAGGATGAATTTGTTGTAAGAGTAAGAGATTTTATCACCGGTGAATGGAAAAAAGATCTTGTTTATACTTATAAATACTGATATTATTTATCTCCTTCGGTGCAGACCGGAGGAGATGCTTTTATATATGCGCTTACATTGACAACAGAAAAATGTTCTGATATAATTTAATCGGAAGATATTAACTCCTTACAGGCTATGCAGTGAAAGAAGGGGATACAGTGAAAAAAGGTAAAAAGGCGCTCGTTGCAGTGGGCTGTATAGCTCTTGCTGCCACTGTGGGTATTACCTCCTGGAAGGGATACATACGCAAGGAGTCAGCAAAATACAATCTTATTACTATTGACACATCCTCCGTACCTGAGCCTGTTGAGAATCCTTCTTTTGAAGGTAATGTGAAGCTCAGTGAGGTTATAATGCATTATGCAGTTTACGGTGAAGAGGGTTATCCTCTGATTCTTGTTCACGGTAACGGCGGAAATAAGAACTCCCTTAAGGAAGCAGCACAGTATCTTGCCAATGACTATAAGGTATATGTTATAGAAAGCCGATGTCACGGGCAAAGCAGTGACCCGGGTGTGATATCCTATGACCTTATGGCGAAGGATATAAAGGAATTTATTGAAGAAAAAGGTCTTGAAAAGCCTTTTCTTATGGGACACAGTGACGGAGGAATAAATGCTCTGACCGTTGCTTATACTTACCCTGATTTGCTCGGCGGTTTTATTTCCTGCGGTGCGAATACAACACCTGATACCTTCAAGCCTTATTTTACAATCGGCGTTAAGGTCCTTGATATTTTCAGACCTGATAAGCTGAACGATATGATGCTGACTCTGCCTCAGATGAATAAGGAGCTGCTTTCAAGGATTACCTGCCCTGCATATATAGTGGCAGGAGAAAATGATATAATGTGGCTGTCAGATTCGGTATTTATTTATGAAAGCATAAAGGGCAGTAAAATATCTGTAATTAAAAATGCAGATCATTCTTCCTATATTTCAAAAGACGGAAAACAGGCATATATCCTTGCCAGAGATTTCTTCGGCAGTATAATATAAGAACAGAGAGGTGTTGGTTATGGCTAAAATTTCAACCAGGATTTTAAGTACACTTCTTGCTATATGCAGTGCAGTTGCAGTTTTTCTTCCATTCGGGAACCCCATATCAAAGTTCCTTGTGACAAAAAATACGGAAATTTATCTTGAAGAAAAAGCATACCGTGAAGATTATTTTATTGATGAGGTAAACTATGATTTCAAGACAGGCTCTTATTATGTTCTGATTGAATCAGAGGGCAGTAAGGACAGCAGCTTTACTGTTTATGCCGGTACAAACGGAAAGATTTCCTATGATACCTATGAAAGTGCTGTTTTACATAAATGGAACACAGCAGGCAGAATCAATGATGAATACCGCAGCGCTGTAGATAAGGTGCTTCAGAGAGAGGATTTCCCTTATGAGCACAATATTGCTTTCGGTGATATTGAATTTTATGAAAGTGACAGACCGACAGACGGCTCTGTGCCCGATTATGCAATATCTACTGACAGTCTGAAGCTTGACGGTGTTTACGATATTGATGAGATGGGAAGAAAAGCGGGTCATCTTGTTATATATATTTATGATAATAATGTAACTGCAGAAAGACTTGCAGAAATTCTTCTCGGTATCAGAAAATTTATGGACAAAGCTGATGTCAGCTTCTGTGCTATTGACTGTGTCCTTGAATATCCGAGACCTGAAGATGACGGTCCCTGGAAAGAGGGCAGAGTCGAGGTTATGAATTTCCTTTACAGTGATATATATGAAAAGGGTCTTGTCAAAAGGGTAAAGGAAGCAGATGAAAAAGCTAAGGAATACTACGAAAAGCAGGACGCTCTTAAATAAAAGATATAGTCTCAGACGGCATCTTTCAGGTGCCGTTTTACTTTTTTATACACTATAAACAAATATGTCTTATTTTTTAACAAGATGTTGATTTTTTTGAAATGGAGTGGTACAATATACCGCAGTTTAATCAGGAGGTAATATTATATGAAAATTTTTAAACGCACACTTTCAGTTGTACTTTGCTTGGTTATGATTTTCAGCCTTGCTGTTCCTGCTTTTGCAGCTGCAGGTGCTGATTACAATGTACCTACAATTCTTATCAGAGGCGACGGTGCAGACCTTGTTACAGCTGACGGAGAACCCTTATGGCCTAAAAAGTTCGGTGACGAAGAAGGCGATATGGACGAGGTTATCGGTTCAGTTGTTGATGTTCTTAAGGAATTCCCCTTAGGTGCTGTCGGATACTGGGACCCCTATTTCAATAAGTTTGAGGAAACTATGCTCAAATATTTCGGTGATACTGCTCTTGACGGTGACGGTAAGCCTGTAAGTGTCGGCTCAAGAATGGATAAGTGGTTCATCGATCAGAACGCCAAGAATATGAAAACCGATAAGAAGAAGAACGGAAGATATACTTACGGCGCTTATGAGTTCAACTACGATTTCAGACTTTCTCCCTATGATCATATGGAAGAGCTTGATGCATACATTATGGCAGTTATGAAGGTTACAAAGTCTGATAAGGTTAACATTGTAGGCCGTTGTCTTGGCGGCGGTATGCTTATGTGCTACCTTGACTACTATCTTAACAAGCTTGAAACTACCGGCTGTAAGCCTTATGTTAAAAATGTAATGTTCCAGGCTGTTACATCAAACGGCTGTGATGCACTTAATTCAGCATTCAGCGGTAATATGAATTTCTCTTCTCTTTCTCTTCAGCGCTTTATGAGTGAATACATCGATACAGATTCTACATCAATCGGCGGTATTCTTGATACAGCTCCCTTCGTTAACGAGTTCATTATGACATCCTATGATTTCTTCAGAGAAATCGGAATTGTTGATTCTACTATCATCAATATTGCAGATGAGCTTTACGAAACCCTTTATGAAGGTCTTACACCCAGACTTTTCAAGGCTATTTTCGGTACATGGGCAGGCTACTGGACCACAATTGATGAAGAACATTTTGACGATGCTCTCAATCTTATTTTCGGTAAGAAGGGCAGTGAAACAAGAAAAGAGTATGCAGGTCTTGTAGGCAAGATTGAAAAGTATTACAATCAGATTACTTTACGTAAGGACGAAATCCTTGATAAATGTGAAGAAAAGGGCGTACACTTCGGCGCATATACAAAATACGGCTATCAGGCATATCCCTTCGTTGAAGACCCCGATACTATTTCAGACTCACTTGTATCTCTTGAAAAAGCTACCTTCGGTGCAACCTGCGGTAAGGTAGGTAAATCTCTTACTGATAAATATATTGCTTCAAGAGAAGAGCTTGGCTTTGGCGAATATATCTCAACTGACAAAAATGTTGACCTTTCTACTGCACGCTTCAAGGATTCAACATGGGTTGTAAAGAATCTTCATCACGATAACTGGATTCCTGATGAGGCTGTTATCAATAACTTTGTATGGAGCACCAACTGCACTACAAAAAATGACAGCAGCTTCTCAAGATTTATGGTCTATAACGATGAAACCGGTGAGCTTGAATCTATGACCGAAGATAACTGCAATACATCACAGTGGGAAGACCTTGAAGACGGCAAAAGCACAATTTATACAAAGCTTATGTCCTTCTTCAAATGGCTCAGCTCAATTTTCAATCTTATCAAATCAAAGCTTGATATCAACAACATTTTCGGTAAATAATTCAAAGTGAATCAATTCAGGTATTCCGGATTTCTGTTCGGAATACCTGAAATTTTTTTAAGAAGCGATTGAAAACTTCAGATATTATTGATTTATAAACTTTTTTATGATAGTATTAATATGTTTTAAAAAAGGAGGAATTACTGTGAAAAAAATTATTTCCGTTATTTTAGTAATGCTTGTTCTTATGTCCTGTATGGCAACAAGCTTTATTTCATCAGCAGAGCTTGTATCACACGATTACACTGTTCTTAATACCTGGTTCCTTGACGGTGAGTGTCCGGGTGAGCTTGACTATGTGTATTATGCACCTGAAACCAAGGGCAACACAAAGTATCCCCTTATGATATGGCTCCACGGAGCAAAATCAGGTGATAAGCCAAGAGCACAGCTTGATTGGTACCGTTTCAGCAACTGGGCTTCACCGGAGTATCAGAGCCGTTTTGAAAATGCGGGCGGTGCTTTTCTTCTTGCTCCCAGATCCTCAAAGGATATCACACACAACTGGTATGAGACAGGCTGTTCATCACTTAAGGCTACAATTGATTATTTTATCTCCATTAATAAGGATAAAATTGATACCTCCCGTATTTATATAAGCGGATATTCAACGGGTGGCTCAATGACATGGCATATGGTGACAAAATATCCCGATTTCTTTGCTGCTGCTATGCCGATAGCTTCTCTCTACAATCCCACATCAGGTGAAATCGAAAAGCTCAGAGATACTTCTATCTGGCTTTTCAGCTGTGACAAGGATTATTATCCTACAGCAAAAACAAGTGTTGCAGAGGCTACATTTGACTATCTCAAGGATATTACTAACCGTCCTTCGGGTATCCGTCATACTGCTTTCACACAGTCTATCTGGCCCGACAACTCAAAGCCTCATCAGACTGACAAGGAGCATTATGTATGGGGTGCAGTTACAAACGATATGTTTATGGATACAAATGAGCAGTATTATTATTCAAGAACTGTTGACGGTAACGGCGCAAAGATTACCTTTGAGCATCCCAACGGAATTATAAGCTGGCTTTCATTGCAGACAAATAATAAAGCAGGCAGCAGCAACAGCTTCTCTTTCTTTGATAAGCTTATTGCATTTTTCCGTAATGTGTTCAATAAATTCCTTGCTTTCTTCGCATAATAAAATAATTGCAGTCACAGGGTTCGGTTTTTCTGATCCCTGTGATTTTTTTAGTACAACGGTATGACTTTATGATGAGCTATTGATTTTTTTACCGAAGAGTGTTAAAATTATATGAACAAATAAATTAGGAGGAGATTTTATGAAAAATTTCAGACGTACACTTTCTGTTCTTCTTTGTGTGATTATGCTTACAGCAACTTTTGTTCCTGCAGTGGGTGTATCAGCAGCAGATTACAGATGTAACTGCGGTGTTACCCCCGTTCTCTATATCAAAGGCAGAACAAATATTTATAAGGATGTAAGCCTCGGTACCGGCAGTGAAAATATGGCGGAAACCAATCTTTCAGGCGGAACCGATTCTATTATTGAGGCTGCTATGAATATTCTCCCTGCCTTCGGTACAGCTCTTCTGACTGATGAGTGGGATGAATACTGTGATGTGCTTTTTGAAGAAATCAGACCTATCTATGACGGCTATAAGCTTAATAATGACGGTGAAAAAGGCGAGGGTAACAAGTCCGGTATAGCTGAACGCTGGCAGCTTGAAAATCTTCTTGAGGGCTATAAGACCGAAGAAGGCGGCATAAGAAACATGCATACGGGTTATGCAACATTATGGGCTCAGTTTATTCAGTTCCAGTACGATATGCGTCTTGACCCGAGAGACAATGCCGATGATCTTAACACAGCTATTGAATTCATCAAGGCTGAAACAGGTCACGATAAGGTTAAAATTATCTGCCGCTGCGAAGGTAACGTTATTGTAAACGCGTACCTTAACGAATATGGCTGTGACGATATCGAAGGTCTTGTAATGTATAACAGCATTGCTATGGGCGCTGAGATTGCTGATGAATTGTATACAAACAGAGTTGAGCTCAATCCGGATGCTATGAACCGTTTTGTAAATACTTTCATTGATACAAGTCCTGTTCTTGATTTTGTAAAGGCAACTGTAAATCTTGCTACATATAACGGTCTTATGGATGACGGCTTAGGCTTTGTAACGGATATCTATGATAAAATAAGCCTTAATCTTATTCCACGTCTTATCCGTGAGATTTTTGGTACCTGTCCCGGCTGGTGGGGTATGATAAGTCCCGAGGTATGTGAGGATGCTATAGAGTTTGTTCTTGAAAGTGATAACGCTGACGGTAAGTATGACAAGCTTATTGAGAAAATTTACGGCTATAATGAGCTTAAGGCAAATGCTGTAAATGTTCTTAAGGAAGCTCAGGCAAAGGGTGTGGATGTTTACATTCTTACTAAATACGGCGATCAGATGTATCCCTGTATTGAAAGCTATGATGCTTTAGGTGACGGTGTTGTTTCACTTTATAAGCAGAGCTTCGAGGGCGCTACAACCTCAAAGATAACCGATACCCTTTCCGAAAACTATATTCAGTCAAGAATTGATGAAGGCTTCGGTAAATATATATCTGCAGACAAGATGGTTGACGGTTCAACTGCTCCCTTTGCAGATCACACATGGTATATTAAGGGGCTCAGACACGATACTTATCCCTGGAGTACTGACTTCCTTATGCTTGACCTTCTTAACAGCACTGACTATGTAAATGCAACAGAAGCCTTTGAAGCAGAGCACGGAACTTATACTCAGTATATGCTCTTTGAGGATTATGTGGGTACTATCTATAATCTTGAAGATGAGAATATCGGTAAGCTTTATCCGCTTACAGAGGAAAACAAGGATGTAAGCAAGGATACAACCAATACAAAATCAATCTTTGCCGTAATTATAAAATTCCTTACTACCTTCTTTAACCTTATAACAAGTCTGTTTAATAAATAATATTATTTTCAGCTGAAGCTGTCTTCGGACGGCTTCAGTTTTTTTGTATTAGTGCATTAACTTTTTTCTTGCAATATTTTAAAGAATAGTGTAGAATGAAAATAACAAATTAACGGAGGTTAATATTATGGCTTTTCTTGTAAGATTATTTTATTCGGTATCTTCAGTGCTTATCGGTCTTCCTCTGCTGTTTACTGCTCTTTTCCAGAGCGGTGTATCTGTAGGATATAAGGACAGACCCGACGCTGAAATAAGTAAAAACTTCCTTTCCGGCTCTGAAGCTTTTGTTCAGGAGGCTGCAGCTGACAGCTGGAAGGTAGGCTATGCAAAGAATGAGCTTACTCCCGACGATGTAGACAGTCACAGATATTTCCTCGGCGGATACCTCCGCTTCCCTGCACAGGAGGCTACAGGTGTAATAGATGAGCTCTGGGTAAGAGCTGTTGTTCTTGACGACAATTCGGGCAGGGGAGCAGTAGCTTTTGCCTGGATTGACACGGTCGGTCTTATGAATAATGACGTTAAGGCTATAAGAGAGAAGCTTTCCGATATTATCGGTGAGGGCGGACTTATAAGTGTCAATGTGGGTGCTACACATAATCACAGCTCTATTGATACTCAGGGACTCTGGGGCAACATCCCCAAGACCGGCAGAGATGAGGGATATATGAATTCCGTTATCGAGAAAACTGCCGCTGCTATCAGAACTGCATATGAAACACGCTCTGAAGGTCAGCTGTATTACGGCTCAAAGAATGCACCTTCCTTCTTCTCTGACGGCAGAGCACCGAGATCTCTTGATACTAATATTCATCTTTTACGTTTTGTTCCCGACGATTCAGCAAAGAGAGAAATTTACATTTCCAATTTCGGCGCACATCCCGTACACGTTGACTATTTTGAAACGGCTATTTCTGCTGACTTCCCTTATTATGCAGATAAGAGTGTGAATGAAAAGTATAATGCAGACTTCATCTTTATTCAGGGTGCTGTCGGCGGTGCAATTCACGCAAATATGGGTGAATCAAACGGAATTATCAAGAATGAAGATGACGATATGAGTCATATTAAGCAGTACGGTGAAAAGGTTGCTGATGTGCTTAAGGAGATTGCTGATTCTGCTGAGCCCGTAGACCCCATTCTCAATGTAGCTCATAAGCAGGTTGATATTGAGCTGAGTGCCTTCCTTTTCAAGCTCGTTGAAAGAGCCGGCCTTGTTAATGCGGAGGCATATAAGCAGAACGGTAAGGTTTATCTTACAACTGAAATCGGTTATGCTGAAATCGGTAAGGATATCAAAATTATTATGATGCCCGGTGAAGCCTTCCCTGAAATTGTTTACGGTAATTTCCTCAGTGCAGAAAATTCATATACGGGAACAGAGTACCCCTGCGCTGCACTTAATACATATTTCAGTGACACAGATAAGGTGCTTACCTTCGGTCTTTGCAATGATGCTATAGGTTATCTTGTTCCCGATAACGATTTTTCATCAGGCGGTGAAGACGGACACTCCCACGAAACAATTTCCGTAGGTCAGACAGGTGCTTCAACAATATCAAAGGCATTTGAAGAGCTTTTTGAATCCTGCAAATAAAAGTATTTATCCCTCAGGCTTAGTTCCTGAGGGATGTTTTTGTATAATGTATAACTGTTTCTTTCTGTGCATAAAATATCACAGAGGGGGAGTGTGGTTATGAAAAAACAAAAAATTGTGTCCATACTGTTTTATATACTGTCAGCTGAAGCTATAGGCGGACTTTCGGCACTTATAACGGGCAGCTTTTCTGATTTCTTTCTCACATATAAAGAGCCGCCCTTGTTACCGCCCGGTTGGTTGTTTCCGGTAATGTGGACGGTGCTTTATGCACTTATGGGTTATTCTGCATACCTTATCAGTGTTTCAGATGCTGACAGTGAAGAAAAAAAGAGAGCAATGTGGGTATACCGTCTGCAGCTTTTATTTAATTTTTCCTGGAGTATAATATTTTTTAAGCTTGAGCTTTTATGGGCAGGCTTTGCCGTTATTCTGATTCTTCTTATTCTTGTTTCGGTAATGAGTGTGCTTTTCGGAAGAATAAAACCCCTTGCAGGTTATCTGAATATTCTTTATATTATATGGGTTGCTTTTGCAACTTATCTTAATCTTGCAACGGCGCTTATAAATTAAATTATCAGGGTATATAAAAGAGATATATCTCTGCTTGTCATTCTGAGCAAAAGTCAGAAGCTCAGGATGACTTTTTTCATTTTAACCAAAAAATTAACCCGTAAGACAGCTTTTTAATGATATATACTGAACTTTGAAAAATTACTTGAAAAAAGGCAATCACTGTGCTAATATCTATGCGGTAAAAAATCCGGACCATTACGGAGGGAAAGAAAAATGAATCATTTTTATCTGAAGCCGAAGCTTTTTTCGGTAATGAAAAGCTATTCAAAGGAACAGCTTGTAAAAGATATTATTGCAGGTGTTATTGTAGCGATTATAGCACTGCCCCTGTCAATTGCTCTTGCACTTGCATCAGGTGTTGAGCCTGCAAGCGGTGTCTATACAGCAATTTTTGCAGGCTTTACCGTATCTCTTTTAGGCGGCAGCCGTATACAGATTGCAGGACCTACAGCAGCCTTTGCCACGGTTGTTGCCGGTATAGTAGCAACTCAGGGTACTGACGGCCTTATTATTGCTACGGTTTTAGCGGGTATTTTTCTTATATTTATGGGTGTTTTCAAGCTTGGTGCACTTATTAAATTTATACCCTATACTATTACAACGGGCTTTACCTCAGGTATTGCACTTACAATTGTTGTGGGACAGATAAAGGACTTTCTCGGTCTTAGCTATGCAGAGGGCATAAAGCCTATTGAAACCTTTGAAAAAATTGAAGCAAACATAGAGGCTATGTCCACCTTCAGTCCTCAGGCGCTTATTGTGGGTGCTGTCTGTCTTGCAATTCTCATAATTTATCCTAAGTTTGAAAAGAGAATTCCGCCTTCACTTATTGCCGTTGTAGTAGGTGCGCTTATGGTTAAATTTATTCCCGCACTTGATGAGGGTGTATTTACAATCGGTGAGCTTTACACTATTCCTTCAGGCTTCCCGAAGCTTGCAATCGGCGGTCTTGATATCTCAATCGAAAAAATCAGGGCAGTTATTCCCGATGCCTTTACAATTGCAATTCTTGCGGCTATTGAATCTCTTCTCTCCTGCGTTGTTGCAGACAGTATGGTGAATTCGAAGCACAATTCCAATGCTGAGTTGGTGGCTCAGGGCGCAGGTAATATTATGTCTGTTCTTTTCGGCGGTATTCCCGCAACGGGCGCTATTGCAAGAACAGCAGCCAATGCAAAGAACGGCGGCAGAACACCCATTTCAGGTATGGTACACGCAGTTGTGCTTCTTGTAGTGCTGATGTTCCTTATGCCTTACGCTGGACTTATTCCTATGCCCACAATTGCAGCAATTCTCTTTATGGTTGCTTACAATATGAGTGAATGGAAGAAATTTGTACATACAGTTAAAACTGCACCAAAGAGTGATACGGCAGTTATGATAATCACCTTTGTGCTGACGGTTATCTTTGACCTTGTTATTGCTATTGAGGTAGGTATGCTTCTTGCTGTTCTTTTCTTTATCAAGAGAATGAGTGAAGAAACTGAAGTAAAAAGCTGGAAGTATATTCCCAACGATGCAGACAGTCTGGAGCTCAGGACAGTACCCGAGCACGTAAGGGTTTATGAAATCAGCGGACCTCTTTTCTTCGGTGCGGCAGACAAGATACTTGACGTTAAGTTCAAGGACTACACAAGATGTCTTGTATTAAGAATGAGAGCAGTTAATGCGATTGATGCCACTGCGATGAATTCACTTGAGACTCTTTACAAAAAGTGTGAGAAGAACGGAATCAGACTTATTATTTCCCACGCAAACGAGCAGCCTCTCGGTGTTATGAAAAAATCAGGCTTCTATAATAAGTTAGGCGAGGAGAATTTCTGTCTGCATATTGATGAAGCACTTAAAAAAGCGGAAGAATATACTGTATAAAAACGGGCGGCAGAGAAAAAACTGCCGCCTTAAAATATAACTTACCGTATTGACAAAGGGTTAAGTTTATGGTAATATATCGTAGCAATAGCAAATGGGGGCGTAGCTCAGCTGGGGGCCCGAGGCACTCAGAAACGCACCCCACATTGAGCAGTTGAAAAAATTTAATACTTGGGGGTATAGCTCAGCTGGGAGAGCGCTTGAATGGCATTCAAGAGGTCAGCGGTTCGATCCCGCTTATCTCCACCAAGAAAAAATCCGTAATCTTATGATTGCGGATTTTTTCTTGTTTATATTGACAAAAGAACAATACTGTGTTACTCTATGTATAGAGCTTCGAGGTATAGAAGCTTTAGTATTGATAAAGTGGTGAAAATATGAACATAAAAAAAGAACTTACCAAAGGCAGTTCAGCTTTGCTTGTTCTTTCCGTGCTTGAAAAGGGTGATATGTACGGCTACAGAATAATCAAAGAGATTGAAATGCGTTCCGAATTTGTCTTTTCATTGAAAGAGGGAACATTGTATCCTATTCTTCACGCCTTTGAAAAGGATGGATATGTGGAGTCTTACTGGGAAGGAAAAGAAGGAGAACGAAGAAGAAAATATTATCATCTGACAAAAAAAGGTATTAAAGTGCTTCAGGAAAACAAGCAGGAATGGGAATCATATTCCAAAGCTGTCGGCAAGGTAATCGGAGGTGTTGCAAATGCAACAGCGTAAAATAGTCGAAGACTACCTCAATACGGTTATACCGAAAAAACTTTCTGAAGACAAAAAATCCGAGCTTCGTGCTGAAATAGAATGTCATATTTATGACAGGGCTGATTTTTATATGGAAATCGGCTATGATGAAGCCACCGCTTTTGAAAAGGCTGTTGAGCAAATGGGTGAAGCAGAGCCTGTGTGCGAAGAGTTTGAGACTATTTACAAGGATAGCAATTTAAAAGCGTGGTTATGCTTCGGAGGCATTCTTATCTGTAATCTTTTGGCATTATTTAACGGCTTTGCATACTTCACGATTGATACAATGCTTCCACCGTCTGCATTTCTTGTTCTGCTCAGTTCGCTTTTTTCCGGATTTGTAATTTTACTTATATTACATGCTAAAAATCATAAGCTGCACAACAGACTTTTTGCTATTGGTGCTGCAACAGGACTAATGTTTCTTTTTGCGATTTTTACCAATGCAATATATCAACCGATGTTTTACGGTTTAGGTTACAACATAGAATATTTTATCAGCGTTTTTACAGATAAAGATTTTTCTGAACTTCCCGGTGCGATGGCTCCCGTAGGTGCATGGTGTTTTTTGCTTCTGACTATATTTCTGTGTATTAAAAAGAGCAAAAAGAGAACTAATCTGAAAGCTTTGGCAGTTGTTCTTCTTTTATTTGCAACAGCCAACACTTTTGTATTTTATAATGCAGAGATAAATTACGATTATACGCCTGAATTATATGCTCAAGAAGAGGTAGCCGAGTATTATCCTTATTATTCTGCCATAAACGAAAACATGACCTATGCCGAAGCGGATGAATATATGAAAAAAGAAGGCTTTATCGATTGTGACGGATATATCGACTATGCAAAAAAAGCTGATGTAGAATATGGTGAAGATTTCAACTATTCCTACGCTGTAGAAGAAATGAAGGAAATTCTTAATGAAGCTCTCGAAGGAAAAGAAGGCAATATTTATTTTACGAAGGCCGCTGCGGAAGAACAGTATACAAAGTACCATATTGTTTTATCCAAGGATGCAACCACAAAAGTTTATGTTTTCGACACACCTTACTCCGTTGCTGATAATAAAACTTCAGATGCTTTGAAATCGAAAGAGTGTTTTCTGAACCTTAAACAAGGTGACAAAAAATCTGATGTTGATAAGCAAATTGAGACCTTGGGTTTCAAGGTTTATGAAAAAAGTGTTAAGCTGGACGGAAAAGTAATCACAGAATATGAGCTTGAGTTTGAGAGTACTGAAAACATTCCGTCCTGGAAAAATTTCTTTGATATATATTATCGTGAAGAATGCAGGATGAAAATTTATCTGAAATTTGATAACGGTGAGCTTTCTGACGGTAAAATGGAATATGATTATTATAACTTTTTGACTGAAGAAGATATCAATGACACGTACACGTTGATTGATGAATAAATATATAGTTTTGCACTTGTTTTGTGATTATAGTAGGTTTTAATTGAGTTAGTTAAAAGGCACCCCATAGTTGCTACGGGGTGCTTTTGTCTATTTATGCCGCCTTATCAATGCCTACCATAAACTGCTGAAAGTCTATGTTAAACTCAACTTTCAAATTATATCCTCTGCTAACATCAACCCGTTTAATCAGGCAATTAACAATCATTTTCTTCTTTTCGAAGCTTGCTTCGTCATAAAGCTCTGCCCAGGAAATAAGTTCATCAAAGCTGTCGGATAAAGTCTTGAGTACACTCTCACCGTTAGTGACATCCTTTTCCGCATCGGTTACTAAAGATAAAAGTCTGCTGCACTCCTTTTCAGATTCCGCAATCAATTCCGAAAGAGTATCAGCCGAGAAAGAACTTTCACCTTTGATAGCCTTAATAACCTCGGATTTCAGTATGGTAAGATTTTCAAACTCTTTATCGTAATCTGCTTTCAGCATATTCAGCCTTGCTTTTCTCACTTCAAGCTCATCAGCATAACGGAGCTTGATTACATCGGATTTTGATACACCTTTCATTTTACTGAAAATGTCACGGACAATCTCGTCAATCAAATTATCAAGAATGTGCAGTGTGTAACCCGACTGACCGTCACACTCCGTCTGCTTTCTGCTTTTGCCGTAGCAGGCATATCTGATACGTTTGGTTGTGTCAACAGAGCCGTCTTTTCTTTTACGGTATCTTCCGCTTGTTGTAAGATTAAGCCTTGAGCCGCAATGCCCACAGTAAACCTTGCCGGAGATAAGAGATTTACCTTTTGTGTTAAGGGGTATTGTGGGATTTTCTCTCTTTCTGTCGGAACGCTCTTTCATAATCATCTTTGCTCTTTCATACTGTTCGGGCGGAATTATCTGCAGTTCAGGTATAACCTCGGAATGTGAATCACCACTACGAAGTACGCCTGTATAGGTGAGATTGCAAAGGATACCTCTTATGGTAGCCTCGTGCCACATTTTACCTGTTCTTGCTCGGTATCCGTTATTGTTCAGCCATGTTGTAATTCTGTGTGCACCGTAACCTTCTTGAGTGTACTTATCAAAGATAATCTTAACAACAATAGCCTCATCGGGATTAACTTTCAAATCATAAAGCTCGTGTTTCCTTTTGTTGAATCTTCCGCTTTTTACAAGGTCATATCCAAAGGCGGCAATGCCGCCCTTGAAATGTCCTGCCTCGACTAACTGTCCAAGGCTTGTTTTTGTTCGTACTGATGTTTTCTCACTTTCGCCGTCAGCCTGCCAAAAACGAATATAGTTCAGGAGCTTATCAATGTGATTATCAAATCTCTGTTCACCCTCCTGAGTGCTCCAAACCTCAATTCCGTTTTTAACAAACCACTCAACAACGAAAGGTGTTTCATCTGCTATTCTGCCGATACGGTCAAACATAAAAACAAGCAGAATATCGAACTTTTTCTTTCTCGCAAGGTCTTTTATGATTTGAATTTTGTCACGGTTCTCAGCTCGAACCTTATGACCTGAAACACCATCCTCCTGTTCTTCGTGAACAATATCCCAACCCATTTCACTTGCAAATTTGTGGCAAGCCTTTCTCTGCATCGGGATATCTGCTTCATTGTTGCTGTCATAATCAACTTGTTTGCCCGTTGAAACTCTGTAAAGACAGCACACTCGTTTTGACATTAAACCGCCTCCTTGATATTTTTCTTTAGTTTAATATCAGGGGCATCACTTTGTCGAATGTGTGAATCACCCAATAATATTTCACGAAGCCGAGGAAGAATGTCTGTATTAGGCTTTTCGGCAAAGGTAGCCACAACCTCGTGCCCCTTAACCTTGAAGCAATATTCACCTCGGATGTCATCATCAAGATAACGGATATATGCTTTAAGAATACCTATATACTTCACCAATATACATCACCTCGCATCTCTGTTTCGCTGTCGCTGAAGATATCTGTAGTAATGCTCACAGGCTTTCAGTACGAAATCTTCAAAGTCTTTGTCCTTAACCTTAGGTGCGACCTTCTGCAACTTCTCAATAGGAACTTTACACATAGGTTTCTGATTTGGCTTTTCTGCCGTGAGAGTATTCTCAATACTTTCAACTGTAAGCGTACCCGCATTAAAATCCTTGTGCATATGCCAAGCCTGAGAGTAAGAAGGAGTACATTCCTGCTCTTCAATTACACGAAGCAAATCATACTGCATTTGGTCATCAAGGAACGAAAGCTCAACACCGACAGAGAAAGCAATTTTATCTTCGTCCATCATTTCAAGAAGTTCAGGAATGAGATAGGTCAGACGAATATATCTATAAACTTTGTCACGGCTTTCACCTGTGATATTGCCAATTTCAGTTGCAGAGTCGAACTTTGTCGCAACTTGCGACGAAGTTAAGTCTGTTCTTTTGCCCTGCCTTTTAATTGCCTCAAGCTTCAACTTGTAAGCAAATGCCTTTTCCGACGGTAGAATATGCTCTCTGTGCAGATTACTGTCAACGAGCATAATTGCCGCTTCGTCTCTGCTTACGGCATAAATTAAAGCAGGTACTGTTTCCAGCCCTGCTTTTACTGATGCTCTCAGTCTTCTGTGACCTGAGATTATCTCATATTCGTTCTCTGTATTTTCAAGAGGTCTTACAACAATGGGTGAGATAACGCCTTTCTGCTGTATGCTTTCAATGAGATTATTCATCTCATCATTATCTAAAACCTTATACGGATGTCCCTCAAAGGGACGGATTTTCTCCACCGGGATGTTTACCGGTGCTTTTAACTTTTTGTTAGCCATTTTATCGGCTCCTTTCATTTTTATTCTTAATATTTTGATTATTACGGGTTTTACGCCGTTCTTCGATTTGCCGCTGTCTTTCCTCCTGATGTTTAACATAGCGGGCATATTCTTCCTGCCTTGCTATTTCAGCCTTGGTAAGATAATTAGGTGGCGGCTCACCTATAAGCTTTGAAACGGTATCAACGCTTCGGTTAAAATCGTATTCGCTGATGTTGTAATCTGCTTCTGCTTTTTGCCTTGCCTCTTTCTCTTTTTCGGGGCGTATTTTTATCCTTTCGGCTTTCAGCTCTTCTGCATCTACTTCATCAGCCTGTTTCTCGGTTTCTTGGTACTGAGTAAGTGTCTTTTCAATCTCTGCTTCCATTCTCTTTTCCTCGGCTTCAAGCTTCGGAATTTCAAACTGACGCATTTTCTCAAAGTAAGACTTTGCATTAACAATATCCTGTTCGGTTTCGCATTCGTTTTGTGAGAGAATATTCTGCATTTTAAATTTCAGTTCTTTAAGCTCAAATTCATAGTGACCAACATAATAATTAGCTTCGTTATACTTTTGCTTCATAACCTTAGGAGTGAGCTTCAGCTTCTTCTTTGCCTCTTTGAGTTTTTCTTCGGTGGTTTTAATATCTTCCTGTAGCTTATGGAAGTACACATAAAACTCATCAGCATCACGGACCTCATTCATAGCCTGACGCTTCATTCGATTAATACTCTTTCTTTCACATTCAAGGATAATCATACTGACACGGATACCTTCAAGAGCATGTGCGAGGGCAGGTATGAGTATCTTTGCTGCAGTGATAACAAGCTCTGTAAGTGCCTGAACAGTTTTGCGAAGGCTGATAATCAGGCTGTTATCCTTACGAATGAAAATGTTAATTCTCATTCTCTGTGTGACCTTGCCTTTCTTCTTCATTTTCTTGCTCGAAACACCCTCGTGAATAGTCGGTTGCAAAAGTATTCCTCTTGCTACAAAGCTTCGATGGTCAATAGGCTCAATGTTCTTTTCTTCTAAATCTTTATTTACGATATCTGCCCACAGTTTTCTCCATTCGAATAGTTGTTCATCACTGTTCCAACGCTGGCTTATAGGATTCTGTCTGCCGTATTTGGTACTTTTCGGGTATTTGTTTACTCTCTCATAACCGTCAGCCTTTGACGGAGGCAGATATACTTTCTTGCCGTCAACATAATACTGATACTGTTTTTCCCAACCGTCATTTTTTGCACATAAAAATTCAGAGGCGGTAAAGCCTTTCTCCTTACCGTCTCTGATACACATATATTCTTTTTCGGTTTTTCTTTGCCAAGTACCGTCAGGGTTTAGCGGTCTGACAGTTGCCATAATATGAGCGTGAGGATTGCCTTCGCCCGTATCGTGAATACAGACATCAACACACATACCGTCATCCACAAGAGCTTTTGCAAAGTCTTCTGCCTCTGCAACCTGTCTTTCACGGCTGACTTCAACGGGCAGAGCAACAATGAACTCTCTTGCCAAACGGCTGTCCCTTGTTTTCTCGGTTTCTTCAACTGCGTTCCATAGCTTGCTTCTGTCGCACCATTCAGGCGGAGCGTGTGACGGGAGAAAGATTTTCTCATAGACAAGACCGCCTTTCCGGGTGTAATCGTGTTTAATGCCGTCATACTCGTTAGTGATTTCACTGCAGCTCATATATGCGCTTGCAGCCACGGCTGAACGACCAACACCACGGGTTATGACTTTGGCTTCAAGGTGGTAAATTGCGGGTATCACCGTCCTTTCGGTTGATTTGTTTTGTTTCGGCGATTATTGACAAAGTGCTTTTTTACAGTAAACTTAAATATGAAAATATTTTTTGTAACCTTTCTATAACTTCAATTGTTATTATAGTGAAAGGACCTTTCAACTAGGCGGTGAAACAATGACAGATGATGATTTTATGCAAGCTGTAAATCGTAACAATCAACGTCTTTTTCTTATCGCTCTATCTTTCACGAAAAGCACTTACGATGCTGAAGATATTCTTCAAAATGTTTTTGTTAAACTTTTAAAATATCCTAAGAGTTTTTCTGATAATGAGCATTTAGACAAATGGTTGACGACGGTTTGTGTTAATGAAAGTAAAAATTACATAAAATTACCATTCAGATATCACAAAAACATTGACGATTGTGATTTTGTTTCAGGTGCTAGTTTTGACAGTACAACTCAAATAGATTTATATAATGCTGTTATGAGGTTGTCGAAAAAAGAACGCACGGTAATTCATTTGTTTTACTACGAAAACTTATCAATAAAAGACATAGCAGAAATGCTTAAAATTAAAGAGTCGGCAGTTAAAACTAGGTTAAGTCGTGCAAGAGTAAACTTAAAAGAACAGTTGGGAGATGAGTGGATAGATGAGTAAAAAACAATATACAGATGCCTTTTCAAACATTCATCCTTCCGATGAAACAATTGAAAGGATTATGAGTATGACTAACAAAAAACATTTCACAGGTTTTAGTAAAACACTTGTTGCTTTAGTTGCTGTAATTTCAATTCTTTGTTCCATAGGTTTAGTGGCAAATGCTGCTACTGATGGTGCTATTGCTGAAACTGTTTCTGAAGTTTTTGAAGCCGTATCAAACAAAGTGACCATATTGATAAACGGAAAAGAAACTGAGGCTGAAATTGATGTCTCAGAAAAAACTAATTCTGACGGTGAAAAGTATTATGAAGCAGAAATTAAAGTTGATATTCCTGATTCTGACGCAGAAGTGAAATGTGAATTGCAATTAGATGGAGACACAGTCTTGGAAGATATTGATTCTGCACTTCAGGAAAATATAGAACTGCACATATACAACGAAAAAACCGAATAATTCAATATGCCCGTATTACTTAAATTAGTATTACGGGTATTACTTTTATTTTAAGTTGACAAAATAATTTTTTAGTTTTAAAATGTTCTTGGAACAGTCATCTCCTTTCCTGTTTCACCAGACGTAGGTCCACTAGGAAAAAAGGCAAATGAGAGAGAAAGTATTATTGAAAGGAGAATGCGTATGATTGATAGATTTATTTGCATAGTAAACAAATTCATTGTTTTTATGATTAAACGACTTACAATAACAATAAAGACACCATTCGTTGATTTCTCATTTGCTCCTATGATTGTTATAGCATTGCGCTATTTGCATAAACCCTCGGAGAGCGCACTATACCGCCTTTACGGTGGTGAGTAAGTGCGCCCTTAAGGGACATATATCAGCCTTTAGTTCAGCTTTTTGAGTAAATATTCCTCAATTTCTGTAAGGTTCATTGTCTTTATTTCAGGTAAAAGCTTCTCTAAAATCGCACCCTCTACAATAAGTCTGTGGTTTCGCTTCGTGCGTTCCTTCTTACGGTTGCGGTTTTCTGCCTGCTCAAGTCTGTGCTTGACTTGTATGAGCTTTTTTTCGTTCTCGGTCATAAATATCACCTCCAATCTGTTTGCACCGTAAACGGTGCCGTTTTTTATTGTGTTTTTGTCTGTGGCTCCGAAATCCGAATGTTTTGGCACCGTTAAAACATATCAAGAAATGCCAATGCCTCAGCATCATTTTTTAGCTTCTGCTCCTCGGTCAACTCCATATCAATACCCACCGAAGAAGGAGCTGATGCGATAACTGAAATACCACACAGTTCCTCTTTCAGAATCTCACGGAACTTTTCAAGCAGTTCATCGTCTACTGTTTGTTTCTCTGCATAAGCAATAGCCGATTTTATTGCATCAATGATAAACTGATTTCTTGATTTGTATTTTTCTTTATCAAGGCTGTTCAGATAATCAATGATTGCCATGTGCTCTGTGTCGCTTAAATTAAAGCGGACATTTATGCGGTACTCACTCATATCCTGCCACTTTTCATCATAGTTTCGGCAAGGTACTCATAACCCTTTGCCGCCGCACAGATGTCATCAACGAACTGAATACGGTCTGCATTGAATTTGTAGAAATTCTTTACAAGGCAACCGCCACCGCCGGTGATATACAGCATCGTTGTGTTTTCATCGTACCCGTGGTCACGGAGCCTGTGAAAGATTTCGGCTACATACTTTTGCACCTCTGCTTTGATAATCTTCATATCCGACTGAACAATATTTGCTGTACCCTTGCAGAGCACCTCGTCAATGATATGCTCATTGATTTCTCTCTGTGTTTTTCTGAGGAATGCTTCACGGATATCAACGGTACAGAAATGAGTGCCGAACTTTTCTGTGTACATTCTCTCTGACTGAGGTCTGCCGTTAATGACATAGAGAACATTCATAGTACCGTTACCAATGTCAGCTACAAGATTTACACCGTCCATTTTGGTTGCAAACTGCGAAACCGCCGCATATCCCTGCGGATAGATACTCGCACCTGCGATTTTGATTTTGTACTCGGTATGCTGCCAAGTGAAAGTGACTTCCTCATTCTTAGTAAGATAAGCTTTGAAGCTCTCTTTCTGACCTGCCGTCCAAGTGAGGGGCAGACCTGCTGCAATGTGAACTGTGGCTTCTGTCAGGTCTTCAGCACTTAACTCTTTTGCAATAGCCACAAGTGTGAGGGCATAATAGTCCTCGTCTTTGATTTTGTCGGGAAGAAACTCCTTGTGTCCTTCACCGACAAGATAGAACTTACCGCCATAAACAAGCATATCTTTTGTGAAAAGCGGCTCTGAGTCATAAGCCGTAATGCCTGTTCTGAAACAGTGGTTAGCAGTTTTGATGTTGCCGTACCCATGGTCAACACCGATGATAATTACATCATTAAATTTTTTCATTTTGAATTACTCCTTTGAATTATAATTTTGTTTGATAATAAATTTGGGCATAAAAAAAGCACCCTCTACGGGTGCGGTGAAAAAATGGGTCTGTCGCGAATGTTGAAGATAAACACTCCTTTCATAATGATATTTTTATGTAAAGTTAGTGGGTGACAATGTTTGTCACCTACTAGAATTACCTGATACGGAGCTTCCAATGGGCATTCATTGCCCATTGGGAAAAGCAAAGCAAATTATCAGTTGCTAAAGGGTCACAACGACCCTTTTACCAAAAATGTGACGCAGTATTCATATACCGAAATTCAGGTTTTTGGGTATAAAAAACACCCGTCATTGCAGGATGACTGCGACAACGGGTGTAAAATTAATTGTTTAACTGTTTAATAGCTGTCTTTAAAATTTTCTTGCCAAACTTAGTTCTGCTGAAATATTCAGCAGAATATTTTGATGTACGATAATAAGTTTCAATATATACAATTAATCCGAGATATATTTTAAAAAGATAAAGTCTTATCATTTCCTCTTTGTTGAATGATAATTTTTTCTCTGAAACTGAATTATAACCATCGATAAGATGCTTATTGGCGTTTACATCAAATGGGGCGGCATAATCAAGAGAAATAAAATCACCTACAACATCGCTAAACATTGCTCTTTCACAATCAATAATAGCGTAGAATTTTCCTTCTTTTATTATTATGTTTCCCGCCCAAAGGTCAAAATGAACAAGTGAAGGTTCTTTAATTGAGTCAAAAACATAATCATATTTATCTATGATATCAACAATCTCCTTGTGATAAGGTATATGCTTTGTTTTCTTTAAACCGTCTGTAATTATGGTATCAACCATTGAACGATAAGCTTCTTTCATAGTCGATTTTAGCCCGTTCTGAATATATCCGAAAGATATTTCATTTGCTACAGAGTGTAGCTCAGCCATAGCCACACCTAAATCAAACATAACCTTATTGTACTCGGATTCATTAAGGTTTAAATTGCAAAGCATATCTCCCTCTATAAATTCCATTATAAGATACTTATATTCGAAATCGTCCGCATAATTATAGCCATATATTTTCGGGAAATGTACAGTCTTTGTGTTTTGCAGAAGTTCATACACAGAAACTTCTGTTTTTATGAGATTTTTTTCATAGGTTAGGACTTCTGTGTTTTCTTCGGGTGAAATTTTTATTACAAACTTACCACTATGAGTATTAACTTTATAAACTGTATTGAAGGCTCCACCGGTAAGTTCCGAAAAATTTAAAATTTGACCTAAATTATGTTTATCAAATATCATTGACAGTGCTTCAGCAGATATGTTTCTTTTAACTTTGCTTTTACTCATATTAACCTCCTAAAAATGTTTTTAATTTTTCAGCTCGGTGCTTTAATTTTTTCTGATGTACAGGATAACCTGAATTATAATAGTGTTCAATTTCAGTAAACAATTCATAAAAAGCCATTTTCTGACTACAGTTTTCAGATAGCTTTTTCTTTTTAGCGTATGTTTCAAACAATTTTAAGTGTTTACCGTTTGCATTGTTAAGCTGATATAAATCAAATTCATTATCTGCCCACATACAACCACACGGGTCGATTATTGCGGTAACTTTGCAACTCTTTTTATCTATCATGATATTCCACATATTATAGTCACCGTGTATAAGTGAAGATTCAGTGATTGGAAGATAGAAGATTTTATCAAAGTTTTCTACAGCTCTGCTAACAATATTTAAAACATAATCTGTGAGTTGGCCATCGTTATGGAGGTTCTTTGACATATTGAGAATATCAACTGCTTTTTCTTTGTAATATTCGTTGAATGTTTT
This sequence comes from Acutalibacteraceae bacterium, assembly GCA_045649935.1. Lineage (GTDB taxonomy): Bacteria > Bacillota > Clostridia > Oscillospirales > Acutalibacteraceae > UBA6857. Next base: position 25,825 of record JAZRQQ010000025.1, read on the forward strand.
ATAATACCTGTCACTGTCTATCTGACCAAAACCATTGGGGTTATGTACATTATGAAAAGCAATAAGGTTATTAACAACCTGTTCAGCAAGCCTTGCTTTTTTAGTTGGATTCAAATAAAAGGCATTTCCGCCGTTTTCACCTTCAAGATAGTTCATGGCAAGAACATCATAGGAAAAACTATCATTTGCAGTGTGTGTCCATATGGCTGTTGGCATAGGAAATAAAGCATACTTGGAGAGTAACTGTATTTGCGATACTTCCTTTATCATTATGCCTTGAGATTTATATACTTTGATTATTTGTGTTTCTTTGTTTTGAAAATCAAACTTGTAGACATCTGCATAAAATCCGCCGCCTATACGACTAACATTAGCTTCGGAAATTTGCAATTTATTTAGAACAAAGGACTTAACATCTTTAGTCATAAAATATCACCCTTACATACACTTTTGTTTTATAATATCATAATCTCACAAACAAAACAACATCACTATAATTATTTAATAAAATCTTATCCTTCATCACTGCTCTCCCCGAGGGCAGTTTTTCTTTGCCTTGAGTTAAAGTCCGTTTTATGGGACTGTGAAATTTGTATAATACAATCAGGTATGATACAATTATTTCGACCTCAGATGCGGTGTTTTTTACCTCCCTCTATATAATTAATAGGGAACTTTTGTAAAATCACCCATTATATAGTAACAACTGAAAATCAAAATCCGTAACAAGAAAATCGTAATTTTGTGAAAATTCAGTTTTTGACACTTTTCACCCGAAAAAGATAGTAAAATAACCTCAAAAATACAAAAAAAGGAGATGAAAAAAGCACTATGGGAGCCTTTTTTGTGACTGTCGCATACCGTGACGGGAGAGCATATTGGAACAAAAAGAACTATCCCGCCGGTATATTCGCAACAAATTTTTTGAATGTTTTTTATAAAAATGACACCGCCGCAAGAATTTCCGTCTTTTCAGACGAAATCAATCACAATATCCTCAAGCAGTTAAGGTGCGGCTATCTCAATATCCGTAATTTTACCGATACAGGCAGAATGATTCTTGAAGAGCTAAAAGCTCTTCCTAACATACCTGTTTACAGTACCCTTGACTTTGATACCATCCGAGAAAGGGTTGCATATCTGTTCAGTGAAGAAACAGGCCAGCGTATATGTGAATACTTTGTGCGAAGAGCTGAAATTGGACTTATACCCCAAGATGAAGTTATAGTTGATACAGCTTACCGCCGTTGTGATTTTGAGTATATCAACGAGTGTGAAGATATCATAAATGAGTTAACCGGAATTATTACATTCTTCAATAACATCAGCGATGATATGTACTATGCTCATAAGAACCTTGTTGCTTTTGTAAATGCTCTGCCTGATATTGAAAAGCACGATGAGGGACATCTATTGCCCGTCGCAAAGCAGATATTCGGTAACAAGACATTCTCTGTAAACGAAGAGTTTATTGAGGTCAGGAAAAACATAAAGAGTCAGTACACTACTGTTGCAAGAAAGCTCTACTTTGACAGCTTTTACAGCTTCATTGTTACGGATTTCTTTGAGGGCTTGCACTTCGGTCATTACCCTAAAAGATGTGAGATCTGTGGCAAGTATTTTCTTATGCAGAGTGCAAGAAAACAGAGATACTGTACTAACGGCATAGCACCCGAAAAGATAAACGGTCAGAAGCTTACCTGCAGACAGTATGCTGCCGCTATCCGTAAAAAGGAACTGGCTGAAAACAATCCTATTATGGATATTTACAATAAGCGTTGCAGTTGTATCCGCACCGAAGCTTTACGAGGTACAATTACACCTGTATTCGCAGAAAAGGCAAAGGTAATAGCAAAGAACAGAATGTTATTAGCTAAACGTGACCCTGAATATTTCAAAACACAGTACAAAAAGGATTTAAGCCGTAAAAAGCTCTATGCAGATACGGAGAAAAACTAACGGAAAGGATGTGGCATAATGAAAAAATGGGAAGAAGATTTATATATGTTCCACTGTGCCACGGCACCTAAGGAAAAGAAATCCTTGCAGGAATATATTGAGCTTTACCTGACCGAAAAGGATGAATGGTATTTTATCTACTTTCTGCACTTTTATGAGCCAAGGCTTAACGATAAGATTTACGGTATAGTACACAACTATACTATGCAGGGGCATTTTGCTGATTTGAAAATGG
>JAZRQQ010000026.1:0-26042 GCA_045649935.1 Acutalibacteraceae bacterium
TTTCAAATCTCTTTTCCATTATCCGACCTCCCATTAAAAATTACTTAAATATTGACAAAAGGGGCTGTCAATAAACAGCCCCGCAACGCTTTTACTCAGATAGACATTACTTCCTTCTGCTTTGCATCGCAGATGGTTTCAATTTCCTTTGTGTAGTTGTCGGTAATCTTCTGGATTTCCTTTTCGGCATCCTTAAGATCATCCTCTGTAATTTCGCTGTTCTTCTTCATAGCCTTGAGCTTTTCAATGCAGTCACGGCGGATTGAACGAACTGCAACCTTTGAGTTTTCGGCAATCTTCTGAATGTCCTTAACAAGGTCCTTACGTCTGTCCTCGGTAAGAGGAGGGAATGTAAGTCTGATTACTGAGCCGTCATTCTGAGGATTGATACCGATATCAGATGTCTGGATAGCTTTTTCAATAGCCTTGAGAACACTCTTGTCCCAGGGCTGAATTGTAAGAACTCTTGCCTCAGTTGCTGAAACGGAAGCAAGCTGATTAATAGGTGTGGGTGTGCCGTAATAATCAACTGCAATCTTATCGAGAAGCTGAGGGTTAGCTCTGCCTGCTCTGATTGCGCCGAATTCACCTACAAGTGCATTGACGGTTTTTCCCATCTTGGTTTTAGCGGTTTCATATACTGTTTTCATAAATATTTCCTCTCTTATGTAAATAGTTTATTTTTTTATTTAAAGTAATCTCTGTGATTACTCACTTACTACTGTACCGATATTCTCGCCCTCAAGAGCTCTTACGATATTATCATAATCGTTGAGATTGAAAACGAGGATATCTATGCTGTTGTCTCTGCAAAGAGATGCAGCCGTTGCATCCATAACCTTAAGGCCCTTTGCAAGAACCTCAGAATGTGTAAGCGTATCATACTTCACAGCATCGTCGAACTTGTTGGGATCCTTATCGTAAACGCCGTCAACATTGGTAGCCTTGAAGATAACCTCAGCACCGATTTCGGCTGCACGGAGAGCTGCCGTTGTATCCGTTGAAAAGAAGGGACAACCGGTACCTGCACCGAAGATTACAACCTCACCCTTTTCAAGGCTTTCTACTGCGCCTCTTTTGGTAAAAGTATCAGCTACCTGAGGCATTGAAATTGCAGTCTGAACAGTTGCTTTCACGCCCATCTGCTCAAGTGTATCACAAAGAGCAAGAGCATTGATGCAGGTTGCAAGCATTCCCATATGGTCAGCTCTTGTTCTGTCCATTTCACCGCTGCTTCTGCCTCTCCAGAAATTACCGCCGCCTACAACGAGACCTATCTGAACACCAAGCTCCGTTGCCTGCTTTATTCTCTTACATACATCAGTTACGATATCAAAGTTGATACCCTTACCCTCTTCACCGGCTAAAACCTCACCGCTGAGCTTAAGGAGTATTCTTTTATATTTACTTGCCATAAAGCACCTCCGTTATTTTCTTTATCATCTTATATTTTACTAAATATAAACTGAACTGTAAAGTCTTTTCAGCTTTTTTCTCAGATAATTTTTATATTTTCGTATTTTTCTCCCGCACTTACGGCAGTAAAGCTTACCATATCAAGATTTTCAACCTTTTCACAGTAAAGACCGTGAGCATAATCGTCACAGATATTGCCGAAATCTGCCTTTGTTCTGAGAATTGTAACATCCTTTGCATTCTTTATATAGATACAGGAATTTTTACTTTCGGTGATGCCGTAGTCGATAGCGGGACGAAGGTCATAAATTCCACAGTTCCATTTTGATGTCTTATCAAGTGTTACCCTTACATTCTCGAGTGTGACATCTTCAACGGGATTATCCTCGGTACCGTGAATGAGAATACCGTTTTCACCGTGACAGGTGATATTACTGAAACGGATGTTCTTAATATGACCGCAGACAGTATTTTCATCTCTTCTGAAGGCAGTAATTGCTATAGGCTCTGCACTGCCCCACCAGTCAGGACAGAAGCGTCTTGTCTCAATGATAATATTTGAGAAGCTTACATTCTCAACATTACCTCCGTCTCTTATCTGAATAGAGATACCTCTGTTTGACTTTGAAATTACACAGTTGTCCACAATAACATTTCTGAAATTGCCGACGCCCTCAGTACCGATTTTAAGTGCAGCAGAGGTAGAGGTAAGAGTACAGCCCGTAATTACGATATTTTCTGTAGGACCGTATTCACTGTTGCCCTTGGAAGCCTTAAGACAGATGCAGTCGTCAGCGCAGACAACATGACAGCCGACAATTCTTACATTTGAACAGTGGTCCGGGTCAATACCGTCACTGTTGGCAACATCAATGGGGTTGAGGATTCTGATATCTGAAATAAGCACATCGTCACAGCCTGCAGGATGAAGCGTCCAGAAGGGTGCGTCGACAATCGTAACATCCTTAACCGTAATATGGTGGCTGTTTTCGATGTAGATTACTGTTGGTCTGGGATAGAAATTACCCGTTACATAATACTGACTCTTTCTTTCAACAAAGGCATAACAGTTACCGTCAATAACGCCCTCACCGCTGATTGTGGCATTATTTGCCCCGTAGCCGTAAATGAAAGCAAAAGAAGGCTTGCCTGTAACCGGATTACCCACAAGAGCTGTTTTCGGGTCATTGATTGTTTCACAAGGTCTTATATAGGAATCTATATCTGCACTTGCCTTAAGATGTGCACCCTTCTGAAGATAAAGATCTACGTTTTCTTTTATCTGAATCGAGTGGCTGTAATATTCACCGGCCTCAAGAACAACAGTTCCGCCGCCCTCAGCCGTACATTTATCAATAGCGGCCTGAATAGCATTACCGTCATCGTGTATACCGTCACAGACAGCACCGAAATCCTTTACATTGAATATTCTCATAATCCGTACCTCCGGTTATACTTTCTGTAATTTGGCAAAGTTTGCCATAAGCTTCTTTGTACTTCCGCCCTCAAATGCAATTTCAAGCATAAAATCGTTTGCCATAGGCTTTGCCGATACAACTACACCCTTGCCGAACACCTTATGAGCAACAGTATCACCCACACTGAAGGTTTCTGTCGGTGCTGATTGGGGCTTTTGGGAAACAGCGGCCTTATTTCTTGCAAGATAACCGTTGCCCTGGAATGTGCTTCTTTCCTCACCTCTGTAGGAATCTCTTTCATAATCTCCCCTTGCAAGAGCTTCAAAGGACATCTGAGAAGAGGGTCTTCTGCCCGTCTTCTCCGTCAGTGCATCGGGAATTTCAAGAACAAATCTTGAAGGGAGATTTCTGCTTGTTGTACCGAAGAGCATTCTTGAATTTGCATGAGAGATATAAAGTCTCCTCTTTGCTCTTGTGATACCTACATAAGCAAGTCTTCTCTCTTCCTCCACATCTTCGGGATTGAACATACTCTGTACACCGGGGAAGATACTCTCCTCCATACCCGGAAGGAATACTACGGGGAATTCAAGACCCTTGGCAGAGTGAATAGTCATAAGTACAACCGCATCCTGCTGTGCGTTATAGTTATCAAGGTCGGTCATAAGTGCTACTTCTTCAAGGAAGCCCGAAAGAGTAGGCTCTTCGTTCTCTGTCTGATAATTTTTAAGGTTAGTTACAAGCTCGTAGATGTTTTCGATTCTTTCTGCGCCCTTTTCCTTATCAAGGCGGAGATGTGACATATAGTCAGTCTTACGGATAATATCTTCAAAAAGCTCATCTATGGGAATCTTATCAAGATTTGCTCTTACAGACTCAATAGTCTCTGCAAACTGCATAAGCTTTTTTGCACTTCTTTTAAGTGCCTCATACTCATCAGCATGAGAGAAAACCTCATAAAGACTTATACCGAGTCCTGAAGAAATCTCACTGGCTTTATTGACCGTAGTATCACCTATTCCCCTTTTGGGCACATTGATAATACGGCGCAGACGAACATTGTCATTAGGATTATTTACAACAGTCAGATATGCAATTGCATCCCTGATTTCTGCTCTTTCATAGAAGCGGTATCCTCCGATAATACGGTAAGGAATACCTGCTCTTACAAGGACATTTTCAATGGTATTCGACTGAGCATTCATACGGTACAGCACTGCGTGATCACTGAAGGTAAACTTACCTGTGCTTACACCGTCTTCTATAGTTTCGGCAATAAACTTTGCCTCATCGGTTTCATCGTAAGCGGTATTGATTACCACCTTATCACCGCCGCCGTTGGCAGTCCAGAGGCTCTTGCCCTTTCTTTTCTTGTTGTTTGATATAACCTCATTTGCAACATCAAGAATAGTCTGAGTTGAACGGTAATTCTGCTCAAGACGTATAATCTCTGACTCGGCATAACGATGCTCAAAGCTCATAATATTTTCTATTGTTGCACCTCTGAAGCGGTAAATACTCTGGTCATCGTCACCTACTACACAGATATTTCTGTGTCCGCCCGCAAGAAGCTCCGTGAGTCTGTACTGTGCGTGGTTGGTATCCTGATATTCATCGACCATTATATAACGGAATTTTTTCTGATAGTGCTCCCTTACATCAGGATGCTCCTCAAGAAGCTTTACGGTATTTACAATAATATCGTCAAAGTCCATTGCATCAGCATTCTTAAGCTCCTTCTGATACATCTTATAGACCTTGCCTATCTGTGCCTTTCTTGCATCCTTACCTGCTGAAGCAATATAGTCCTCGGGCGTCACAAGGCTGTCCTTGGCGTGACTGATTTCGTTCTGAATTGTCTTGTGCGGCAGATTGGCATCACTGATTCCGAGCTGTCTCTGACACTCCTTGATAAGTCTTTTTGTATCATCGGTATCATAGATAGTAAAGCTCTTGCTGTACCCTAAAACCTCACCGTCACGGCGTAGAATTCTTACACAGCTTGAATGGAAGGTGGAAGCCCAGATATCCTTTGCCTCTTCACCGAGCATTTTTTCAAGTCTTTCTTTAAGCTCGTTTGCAGCCTTATTGGTAAAGGTGATTGCAAGTATCTGCCACGGTCTTGCAGGCTCAACGGAAAGAAGGTCCTCAATATCAAAAAGAGCACTTTCATCACCGTCAAGATATGCCTTCATATATCTTAAATCCCTTTCACTGGGCTCAAAGGCTACATCCTTGCTTTTATAGGCATTACCGTACTTAACAATGTTAGCAATACGGTTTACAATAACTGTAGTTTTACCGCTGCCCGCACCGGCAAGAATAAGCACGGGACCGTTAACCTGAAAGATTGCCTCCCTCTGCTTATCGTTCATATATTTAAAATCTTTTTCTATTATTTTCTTTCTTAATTCTAAAAATTCTTTTGAAGCCATAATTTACCTCGTCCTTATAAACATACACATTGATTTTACATTAAAAACCTGAAAATTACAACCTTTAAATCAAAATATTTGACTATTATTCAAAAGTGATGTAAAATTAACTGAATTAAATACTGAAGAAAAAGGAATGATAATTATGTCTATAGAAAAAGGCAGAGAGCACCTTAAAAAATACGGTGCCGAAAACAGAATTCTTGAATTTGAGGTTTCAAGTGCAACTGTAGAGCTTGCGGCAAAAGCTGTGGGCACCGAAGGTAAAAGAATTGCCAAAACTCTTTCTTTTCTTCTCTCTGACGGAGCCATACTTATCGTAGCTGCCGGTGATGCAAAAATCGACAACAAGAAATTCAAATCCGTCTTTTCTCAGAAAGCAAAAATGCTCACCTTTGAACAGGTTGAAGAAATGATAGGACACAGTGTCGGCGGTGTATGTCCCTTCGGTATAAATGAGGGTGTAAAAGTCTATCTTGACGAAAGTCTTAAAAGATTCACTACTGTCTTCCCTGCTGTAGGAAGCAGCAACAGCGCAATTGAGCTTACCATTGAAGAGCTTGAAAGATTCAGCGAATATGACGGCTGGGTAGATGTATGTAAAATTACAGAATGATTTTTACGGATACTGATTATCAGAATCTACTGTAAGACTAAAAAACAAGCAGATATTTTTAAGTAAAATCCCTACTTAAAATATCTGCTGTTTTATTTTATCTGCATCTTACACAATAGTTATCCGGTAACAAAATCTAAAAAAATAAGGGCATCCGACTGATACCCTTATTATATTTCTTTCAATCTTATCTGCTCAGAGCCGTTAATCAGAGACAAGCCTTGATTTCGTCAACCTTATCGGTCTTTTCCCACTGAACACCAAGCTCTACTCTGCCCATGTGACCGTAAGCTGCAAGCTGACGGTAAATAGGTGCACGAAGACCTAAGGTATCAATAATTGCAGCAGGACGAAGATCAAATACCTTGTTTACGATTTCAGCAATCTTTTCATCACTGATTTTACCGGTGCCGAAGGTCTCAACCATTACGGAAACGGGCTTTGCAACACCGATAGCATATGCAAGCTGAACTTCACACTTTGAAGCAAGACCTGCAGCTACAATATTCTTTGCAACATATCTTGCAGCATAAGCAGCACTTCTGTCAACCTTAGTAGGATCCTTACCTGAGAAAGCACCGCCACCGTGACGTGAATATCCGCCGTAGGTATCAACGATAATCTTTCTGCCCGTAAGACCGCTGTCACCGTGAGGACCACCTGTTACAAAACGGCCTGTAGGATTAACAAAAATCTGAGTATCCTCTCTCATAAGCTCTGCGGGAATGATGGGCTTTATAACAAGATTTGTGATATCTTCTCTTATCTGAGAAAGCTCAACGTCTGCGCTGTGCTGTGAAGAAACAACAACTGTAGTTACTGCAACGGGCTTACCGTCTTCATATTCAACAGTTACCTGACTCTTACCGTCTGCACGGAGATAGCTGAGTGTGCCGTCCTCTCTTACCTTTGTAAGCTGCTTTGCAAGCTTATGTGCAAGAGAAATGGGAAGAGGCATAAGCTCAGGTGTTTCATCACAAGCATAACCGAACATCATACCCTGGTCACCTGCACCGTGAAGATTATAAGCGTCGTCCTCTCCACCCTTCTTTTCAAGGGAGTTGTCAACACCGAGAGCAATATCTGCAGACTGCTCATCAAGAGCTACGAGAACAGCACATGAATTGCCGTCAAAGCCCTTCTCACCGCTGTCATAACCGATTTCGTTTACAACCGTTCTTGCAATCTTTGCAACATCAGGCTTATAAGTCGAACTGATTTCACCCATAACAAGTACCATACCTGTTGTAACTGCAGTTTCACAGGCTACTCTTGCCATAGGATCGTGTGCGTAAATATCGTCAAGAACTGCATCAGAAATCTGGTCACAGATTTTATCGGGATGTCCCTGAGTTACGGATTCAGATGTAAAAAGATGTTTTGCCATTTTCATTTTCCTTCTTTCTTAAAATATCTATAAATCAAAGCTTTCCTTGGCTATGTTTTACGGAAATAAACCGCAAAAAAGCGGTCAGCATTAACCGACCGCAGATTAAACCTTATCTTCCGGTCATACCGCAGGATTTAGCACCTTGCCTTTGGCAGGTTGCCGAGCTTCAACGGGCCTGTTCCCTCCGCTACTCTTAATAAGGAAATATTCAATTTACCGACATAGTATATCAGCACATCAACTTTAAGTCAATAGAATTTTTAAAATTTTTATTTAACAATTTTCTGCAATCTGTCAATAAGCACTCTGATAACCGGCAGACTGACAGCTGAAAGCATTACACCCTTGATTGCATTTATTGCCGTAGCTCCCCACACCGCTGTCCACAGACCGGCACTGTCAAGAGCTATACCGAGAAAGTTTTTAAAGAAAAAGGGTGCAATAAAATAATTGGCAAGGATACCTACAGTAACGATTGTAACTATACCTGCAAAGGAGCCGAAGAGTATACCCTTATCTTTTTTTCCTGCTTTATCAAGCTTTCTGTAAATCATACAGAAAGGCACCACATAAGCACAGCCTACTATAAAATTCATTATATTGCCGTAGCCCATCTGAGTACCCATACCTTTAACAAGAAGCTCGATAAGATTCTTCACAAGCTCAACAGCCACTGCAGATAAAGGTCCGAATATCACACCTGAAATAAGTGCAGGCACATCGCTGAAATCAAGCTTCAGATGTGAAAGAGAGGGAATTACAGGAAACTCCAGCAGAAACAGTACAAAGCTTATTGCCGAGAGCATTGCAACAACAGCAAGCTTTACAAGGTAATTCTGGGATAAATTTTTGTTGCTCATAATAAATCATTCCTTTGATAAAAATTTATCTTCAAGAAAAAACGCCTACGATAAAAATACCATAGGCGAAAAATACAACAAGTATTTTCTCTTCTTTCGTCCGGACTGTACCGTCGGCTTCGGAATCACACCGAATCTGCGCAAAGTATTCTTTGGCTCGTGGGCTGTTACCACCGGTGAGGAATTACACCTCGCCCTGAAGATATTTTATGATTATATAGTAGCACCGGATACACATTTTGTCAAGAGTGCATATATAAACTCAGACAGTAGTCTCAATAACCGTAACTGCACCCATAATCTCACATTCACCGTACCCTGCCGGAATAAATACACTCTCACCCTTGTAAAGAGTCACACAGCTGTCACCGTGCATAATAACGCCGTTACCCTCCAGTGCAACAAGAGATACAAAGGAGCTTTCGTCAGCGGTAATTACTGCTTTTTCCTCTATATCGAGTCTCTTTACGATGAAAAGGTCACATCGGCAGAGAAGAGTTTCACTGTAGCCGTCCTTTTTCTCTGTTTCACCCTGAGGCTTACCGTCAGCAGGTATAGCCTTTGTGCTTGTAACATCGATTGCCTTTTCTATATGAAGCTCACGGGGCTTGCCGTCCTGAAGTCTGCCGTAATCATATACACGGTAGGTAGTGTTGGAATTCTGCTGTACCTCAGCTAAAAGGATACCCTTACAGATAGCGTGAAGAGTGCCTGCTTCAATGAAGAATATATCACCCTTCTTTACCTTTACTCTGTTCACATATTCAAGAAGTGTGTTTTCCTCAATGCTTCTTCTGAATTCTTCGCTTGTAACGTCCTTTCTGAAGCCGTATATAATCTCTGCATCATCGTCACAGTCAACTATGTACCAGGCTTCTGTTTTTCCGTATTCACCCTCATGCTCAAGAGCATACTTATCATCGGGATGCACCTGAACGGAAAGATTGTCCTTAGCATCAATAAGCTTTATAAGTATGGGGAAATCAGAAAATCTTTTACAGTTTGTTCCGAGATAATCCCTGCCCTCATTTTTAAGAACATCGGCAAGGGTTCTGCCCTTGAAATCACCGTTTTCGATTATGTTCTCACCTGCGCCGTGACAGGAAAGCACCCAGGCTTCGGCCTGTCTGTCGGTAAAGGAAACGATATCGTATTCCTTTGAAAGTCTTGTGCCGCCCCAGATATAATCCTTAACTGCAGGTGTAAGCTTTAAAATTTTCATAATATATCTCTCCTTAATCATATTCCGGATATAAATTTTATATCATTTAGTATAGTTTATCAGCAGAGGTGTCCTTATGTCAAATCAGACCAATCTGATTATTTTCTGCCTTCTGATTTCAGCAGTGATAATCATAGCCGTTTTTATAAAGAGCCGTCATTTCTTCAGAGCATTTTTTCTTTCTGCTCTTTCAGGTACAGGAGCTCTTTTTGCCGTAAATGTCCTTAGTCAGATAACCGGCATATCAATCGGCATTAATTATATCACTCTGCTTATAAGTGCATTAGGCGGTATTCCGTCAGTTATAGCTCTTCTTATGACAAGATTCATCCTTTTCAGCCAATAAGAGTCTTTTCAATACCTGCTGCAATAGCCTGTCCGAAAAGAGTATGCGTTTCTCTCTGAATAAGCTTGTAGCACTCTTCGTCGTTGGTCACATATCCCGTTTCAATAAGAACCGAAGGACAGTCTTCAAGACGGGTAACTGCAAAGGGATAGTATCTTGCTCCGTCAGAAAGGTCACTGTAAAGGCCCTGCTGTCCGTAATAGAGATTGTTTCTGAATACAGAAATCATTTCGTTATAGATATTAACGGCAAGAGGCTGAGAAAAGCCTTTATAATAATAAACGGAGGTACCTATATCGCTCTTCCTGGTTGAGCCGTTCGAATGTATGCTTACAAACAGATCAGGCTTAAGTGAATAAGCAATATTCTTTCTTTCGTCAAGAGACAGATTCTCATTCCCCTGTCTTGTAAGATATACCGTTGCTCCCTTTGCCTGAAGGGCGTTTCTTACAGCATAGGCTACAGCAAGGTTGATATCACTTTCCTTCACCTGATCACTGATGCCCATAGCACCCGGATCCTTTCCGCCGTGACCGGGGTCAAGAAGAATAACCGATCCGCTTAAGGTCTGAGGATTATTATGAACGGTAATTACCATGTATCCGTTTTCGTCATACTCCACAGATATACCGTAATATTTACCGGCAGAACGAAGGGGCATCATAAGTGTTACCTTGCTTTCACTCTGTGAAACGCTCCATATTGCAGATGAAACCACATTACTTCCCGACAGATCGGTTTTACCCGAAACAGATGCCGTATGGAAAAAGTCAATGGCAATATAATCTGCACCGAATGAGCTTAAGTGATACTTTGCACCGTAAGCAGAAAAATAGCTCTGAGGGGTGTGAGTTATTGCATAGGGAACCCTCCACTCTGTAGCAAGACGGATTTTAACCGTTCCGTTATTACTTTCAGTCGAAACAACAGAAAGGCTGTTTTTATTCTGCGCTGCAGTGACAAGCTGTACGTGGTCACATCTTACCTTCCTGCCTGATGCAAGCTCGTAGAACTGCACAGTTTTCTGCTCCTCACTGTTATATGCACTGCTCTGTGCCGTCACATAGTCCATAGTACCGCGTACAAGAGTTGAATATGAAGGCACATAGGTGTCATCGTTATAGATAAGAGGTCTTGTATCGGCGTAAGGCTCAGTGACAATACACATATAGCTCAGAGCAGGAGACGGCTGCAAAGGTGCTGCCGTTGTCTGAGGAACAGTTATAACAGGCAGGGTTGTATATTCATATTCGTCATTAATAAGCTCTTCCACATAATTGCCCAGCTGAAAAGCAGTAGTGCTCTCTTCTTCTTTTAAGGGTGCTTCAGTCGTAGTTATTTCTTCACCGCAGACAATCATTGCTCCCTTTTGCTGAACAGAGCGCTCCCCTGCCGTTGCTATTACGGATATCATACCAAGAGATGACACAGCCTCTCTTGAAGAGGGCATTTTTATTTTTGCCGTAAAAGCAGCATAGCCCGTTTCTGCATTCTCATCACAGAAGGCCTTATATTCCTTGGTACCGATTTTAACTGTGACATCAGCCTGAGAATAAGCAATAACCATTACGTTTATCTTTTCCTTTGGCTGAACAGTAATAGTATCACCCGGCATAACAGAGAGAATAATTTCACCGTCAAAGGTCATATTTACCTTATATTCAATCTTCTGTGAGCCCTGCTCAAAGACATAAATATTTTCGCCCTCAGAAAGATTTAAAGTGATTTTACGACTGCCCTTTTCCCCTAAGTCAATTTTTTCACCGTTGAGATAAGCAGGAAAAAGATTGGAGCCGCATATTTCAATTTCAGCAGTAAAAAGCTTCGTTTCTATGACACTTCCGTCATATCCCGTGATTTCAAGCTCCCTGAAAGCAATATCAGGCACTATGCCTTTTTCTCTGTACTCTTTTACAGCAGAAAATCTTCCTCCCTTATTTTTTCTTACACCTTTAAGAGAAGACAAAGCAGATACGTAAAGACTTTCACAGTCCCTTACACCGTAAAGAGCTTCAAGGGGGAATTTTACATCCTTGCTTTTACTGATATCCACAGTACAGACAAGCCTGCTGTCTGACATTTTCATAGTTTTATCAAAAAGCTTAAGCCTTGACGTATCGGTTTTTTCATCTATATAAACGCAGATACCGTCAACAGCTTTTTTGTTGAGCTTTGAAATATCATAACCGGTGTCAAGAGCAATAAGATTATCTGTTTCCACTCCCTTCTGAGCAAAAACAAGATCAAGCTTCATAAGTACAGAATTGAGCTTTTCGGGGCTAAGGTTTTTATCGTTCACAAGAATAAACCCGTCACAAAAGGCTGAAAGCTCAGTAAAAATATCATTGCCGAAGCTCAGACAGACCTCTATGTAAACAGTTCTGCCCTTTTCTTTCAAAACGGTTGCAACGTTTTTCAGATTCATAAGACTTCGTGAATAATCCGTTTCTTCACTCTGCTTAGAAAAATATTCACTTCTTATAAATACCGTATCGAAAAAAGATTCTTCAATATAAGTGAGAGCTTCCTCAAGCTTTTCACTGTCTCTTTCGAAATCAGTATCATAATTTTCTATAAGCCATACACCCATACTTTTTTCAGGCGCTTTTACATAACCCTGACTTATAAGATAATCGTCAACATTTTCTTCAATATTACTGCCTAAAAATACATCCTCAACAAAATTCTCATTTGAAAAATGTATCATTGCTGCACAGATAATTACCGAAATGCCGACACATATAAGAGATATTATAAGTTTTAAATTCTTCATTTTATAACTCTTCCGTATATATTCTGATTGAGGCACATTATACCACATTTCTTTTTATTATAACATATTTTTCAGATTATTTAACTCTTCAGACAAAAATTTTTCAGAAAAATTTATATATGTTCCGCTGTAAAGGGCAAATCCGTAACAGCCCTTATCTTTTGCAAGCTCAGCCTGACGGGAAATTATATCACTGTTTTCTATCCATTCATTCTTACCTGAAAGGGCAAAGGAGTCCTCTTTTCCCGCCTTATAAAGAGCAAGACCTATAACGAGCTTTGCTCCTGAATCTTCACAGAGAGATACCCACTCGGACAGACAGCGCTCAAAAGGCATACTTTCATTATCAAAGCCGAAATATATCTGAGGGATTATCATATCACAGTACCCTTCACTCTCACACCATAAATATACATCGGCATAATCTTCGTTATAGCATTTATCAATTTTACCCGAAGGGCTTACGGAAAATATTTTATCCTCACCATAATTTTCTACGGTAATATAAAGAGACGACAGAAGAGTGTTTATATTTTCTCTTCTCCACGAAGCTAAATCAAGAGCTCCCCCGTTCTTTTTATAAGCGCTGTACTGTTCACGGTCAAAATCCCCGCAGTTTTCGAAATAGAAATAGTCATCTATATGAATACCCTTTATTTTATAATTCTCCATAAGCTCCCTTGCACCGTCGGTTATAAGCTTTCTCACCTTTTCGGATGCAGGATTGAAATATATACCTTTTTCAGCAATAATAACATCGTCTGTCTTTCCCTCTTCATACCACTTGCGTGCAGGATTTTCTTCACAGAGGGCAGAAATATCATTTTTACTGCTTACCCGATAAGGATTAATCCATGCGTGGATGTTGATTCCTTTTACCTCAGCTCTTTCTATAACAAGAGACAGCACATCAAAAGGAAGCTCCCCTCCCTGAATTCCTGCAACATAAGAGCTTGACGGAAAATATTCCGAAGGATAAAAAGCATCGGCAAAGGGGCGCACCTGAACAAAAACATCGGTTACGCCGGCTTCTTCCATATTATCCAATATTCCGTCTATGTACTCACTGTACTCCGTCTCTGTATCACGTGTGGTATTTATACAAAGCTCCATAAAGCTGAGCCAGGAAGCCACAAAGGGTTTATCCTCACTTCCGACAATTATCTGAGGAGATATATCTTCCCTTTTTTCCTTTTCCACTTTTGCACAGGCGCATAAAAGAAAGGTCAGCACCGAAATAACAGCTATAATTCTCTTCATAAGCTCACTCCCCCTTGACATAAGAGTAAAAACAAATTAAAATATATACAGTTTATATTATACACAAATTTCCGCAGAAAGGAAACGGTACAGACATCAGCTCTGTAACAGGTAAAATAAAATGGCTATAAGAAATTTTGATAAAATATCAGCTAAAGATGAGGGCAATACCGACAACGTTATCTGCAAGGTCTGTAATGAGCTTGTTTCTATGAGACTTTTCTCTACAACTGACCACTCTCCCATTGCTCTTTTCAAGGCTGAAGACAAGAACAGAAGCATTGCCGTATGCCCCAACTGCGCTGCTGTTTACAACATCAACAAGAATTATCTTAAAGAGAGAAACTCAGGCACTGCAGTTTTCTTTACGGAAAACGACCTCACCTTAATAACAGACACCGATGAATGAGTTTTATATTTTTGTCATTATATATTTTATCAGCATATCTCTCATAACATCTTTTTTAACCGTCCTTGATAAAATTCTTGCAAAGAAAAGAAAAAGACGTGTTTCAGAAGCTACTTTTCTGACTCTTGCAATTATCGGCGGCGCTCTTTCCGAGTACCTTACAATGAAAGCCGTACATCATAAAACCCTTCATAAAAAATTTATGATAGGTCTTCCCGTGATTATTGCCCTTCAGATTGCAACTGCCATTGCCGTTTTATATTTTTCTTTGAATTAAAAAGCAGGTATTTCAGGTGAAAGCTCACTTGAAAGCACCTGCTTTAATATTTTATAAGCCTTAATGCTGTATCTTTTTACTTAAGAACAGTTCAGATATACGACTGCTTCATACACAGGGTATCATTATCATTTTATCCTCTTCAACTGTTATTCCCTTAAGAGCATTTTCCTCACAGATAAGCTCTGTTGTTGTATTATATCTGCGGGCTATATCCCATATTTTTTCATCCTTATGTGCAAAGTAAAGACATAAGGCAGGATAAAGCTCTTCCTTTTTATTCTCCTCGTCAATCTTCAGAGAGGTAAGTATACGTCTGTGGCCGCCGGAATAAATATTACATCCGACAGATACCGCGGCCTTTATTTTCACCTTGCCGTCACCGACAGAGGAATATCCGAGAGAGGAAACCCACGCCGAGCAGTCACACCTTATACTTTCACCGGTACATTCAAGAGGCAGACTGACCTTATCCGAAACATTCTTTTCACTGTATCTTAAAACTCCGGTTTTATCACGGTATATTCCGCAGAGCAGGAAGCTGTATTCACCCTCGGCACTGTTTTCTCTGCCCATAAAATTACAGCGGACATCACTGCACCACATATCATAAATCTCATCGATTTCCCCGTCAGAAAAGCCTACAGTTTCCTCACAGACAATCTCTTTATCCTCATTAATTATAAGCTTCGAAATTTCCGTAAGCTTATATTCTCCCGAAACCTCATACTCGGTAGAATAGCAGTCATCAATAACATATACCTCTTTATTTTCGGTGCATCTGACCATAGCTGAAATTCTTGAAGCTATTTCAAGAAGACGGCATCTGCCTGATGAATCGTTTTTAGCCGACACCATAAACTGCCCTACGGTGAAGGCAAGAGAGGTATCATTTTTATCTGTAACCCCGGCAAGATTTATAATCTGACTTATAGGCATTGTATGTTTTATTTTATTAAGAGCGCACTTCTCACTGTCTGCGTAAAGAATTTCACAGCAGAGCTCACCCTTTATCAGAAGCTTATCAGCTACTGCCTTTTTCGAATCAATACGCACAAAGCTGTCACTTCTTATAATCTTGCCGATATCCGATTTATCACCGTCAAGAGCTACAGTTTCACTTAAATCAAAGGTTTTTTCCGCAAGACAGATGAGATTTGTTCTGTCCGCCTTCACTCTTTGGCACTGTACGGATAAGCCGTCTATCTGTACGGGCACTTCAGTTACCGTTTCGGCATAAGCACTGACGAGCACACTTATATTTCCGCTGACACTGAGTCTTCTCTGACTTACAGCACGGCAGTTTACATAATCGGTTTTTGTTACAGTTTTAAAAACTGCGTTTTCCGGAAGACCTGAAATTTTTGTACTGCAGGAAAGAGGTGACACGTGCTCATAGCAGTCAATTTTTTCTCCCTCACCCGCATAGATAAGTCTCGTTACCACAGTTCCCGAAAGAGACACAGCCTCACCGCTGACAGATACATTTGAAATACCCGGAGTGACAATACATTTAAGTATTCTTTTAACATCAGTACAGTAATCGGGCAGACTTATTTCAAGGCTTACCCCTTCTTCGCATTTGCTCTGTGAAAAAATATCCCAGGAAGAAAGCTTTTCCTTTTTTATTTCCAAAGCCATATAAACATCTCCTATATATCATTTTCTATAACAAATGTATTCGGTACAGCACGGTTATATGACTTTGCAGATTGAAATTGCAGAGATGAACAGAAAATAAAATATCCCCACCGAATACAACGGTAAGAAACAATTATGCTTTTAGAAACAAAAATTATTATCATAAGAATATGAAAGAATTGCATCAGAAAACTGGTTTGTGAAAGGGACTGATTACAAATCAATTATTCGTCATGAATTAGGCCACGTAGTAGAGAAAACATATATATTATATTCTAAAAAACAACTAAGACCATACTTAATGGTTCTATAGAATCAAATTTAGATTATGTATTTGAAAATCTTTCTGGATATTCTGCTTCGAGAGATGATTGCCAAGAAATTATTGCCGAAGTTTTTTCAAGCATATATTCGAAAACAAATAATGATTTTGCATTGAAATATTATAAAGAATGTGTTAAAATGATAAAAAAAAGGAGCGATTTCTAATGACTACAAATACTGAATTAATGTATTGGTTTTCTAATGAGGAATGGTATGAAGAAGATCCTACAGGAAAGCATTTATTTCGTGTCAAAGAAAATGCTCCCGAACGAGCAAAAGAAAGTTTTAAACTTTGGGAACAACATCAAAAATAGTAATCATTAAACCGTCCATTTTGGGCGGTTTTCTTATTAAAAAACTACATATCAGTTGATTTAAGCATCTTAACGGGTGCTTTTTTCATACTCAAAATTACCCCGTCAGAGGTTATCTGACTTACTTTCAACTGCAGACAGAGCAGTATAAACACCATGTAGAAAGAAAAAAAGAGACGCCCGACGGACGTCCCTTACTTAAATATTAAGCTAAATAAAACAATGTCAGCTGATAACCTGCTGTCTCTGTTCAGAAAGGAAGCTGCAATTACTGACCGATCCACATATTTTCAAACTTAACGCCTGAAATCTTTTCAAGGGATTTCTTTTCTTCCTCAGTAAGCTCTACTGCACCTGTTTCCTTCTTCTCTTTTATCTTGAGTCTGATGAAATCAAGCTTTTCTTTCGTAAGTCTGTAATTCATAATTGACAAGAAGGAAAGGAAGAAGAATATCATCGGAAGAAGTGTGAAGCAGATTGAAACGCCGAATACAGCTCTCGGTGTCTGCTGGGCTGCTGCAAGCTGAGTATCGTATCCGAACCAGCCTAAGAGTGTGCCGATTCCGAGAGATGCAAAACCGCTTACGAATTTTTTAACAAAGGTTGAGAAGGTTGAAATTACGCCCTCTCGTCTCTCACCCGTAATCATTTCGTCTACGTCAGTAACATCAGGGAAGATATTACTCTGAACACTTGCCATTCCCGCAAGACCTAAGCCGTAAAGGAATTCAACCACGAAAATCAGAAGAACACTGCCTGTACTTCTTGCTATCCAGGCAAGACCGAGAGCAGAAACTGCAACGGGAACAAATACCTTTGCAGGAAGCTGCTTATTCTTCTTTATCGAAAGGAAATACGCCGGAACGGCACCGAGTGCTTCACCGACACCCTGAACCATAATAAGCATTGAATAGCTGTTTTCCTGATGAAGCACCGTTTCAAGATAGTAATAAAAGCTTTGTGAAACAAATGCTGAGCCGAAAAGCATAATAAAGCCGAAAGCAAAATACTGACGGAATGCACGGTTTTTTATAACCTTTGCATACTGACCGAAGAACTCGTGAAGGTCAAGCTTTTCATTAATCTGATTGACTGAGCTTTCTTCCTTTGTACCCTTATAAGCATAGAGAAGAGGCAGGCTGGTCCACAAGCAGAGCACCGCCGCCATAACAGTAAATCTGCCTCTGTGCTCTGAAGTGAAGGTGGGAGTTACAAGAATACCGTTAGGTCCGCCGAGAATCATTGCCGCTACAATAAATGAAGCATAGCAGGCAATAGCATCCATAACAAGCTTTACGGCATTGAACTGCGTTCTAAGATTATACCCCGGCGCAATACCCGGAAGCATCGCCGTATGCGGAACACCGACAAAGGTAGTCGCTGTCTTATAAAGCATATAGGCAAATATGTAATAAATCATAGTGTGAGTAGAATTTCCCGCCGCCGAAATGCCGAAGGAATTCCACATAAGGAAGAAAACAAGCATTGCAGGGATAACGCCCCACTTGAGGTAGGGTCTGTGACGGCCGTCCTTATGCTTTGTTCTGTCGGTGATGATACCCATAAGCGGGTCAGTTATGGCGTCACATATACAGGAAAAGAGTGCAACCGTTCCGTACTGTGCCGCAGAAAGTCCTTCAACCTTAGTAAGGAAAGGAAGAAGATAGCAGCCTAAAATATAAGGTCCGCCACCGGTAAAAAATACCGCTGAATTATAGGCAACCATAGGCTGAAGCTTTGTGCCCGGCTCAACACCGATAAGCTTTTTCACCTTACCAAGAAGAGTATTGCCTCCCGTAAGAGGTGTATTTCCGTTATCCATTCTTTTTGCCCTCCTCAATTAAATAACCGCAGATAAAATCCGATTTATGGGGTAAGAAATCTGTTCTCGATTTATAAATATAGGGATAATCCCTGTTATTATACCTATTATACACCTTGATTTTGAAGCCGTCAACCTTCTGTACCGCTACGGTATGAAGACCGCCGAAGGGCTTGTTCTTACACCAGAAGGCAACTACGGATACCTCTGTATTTCCAAGGCTGTCAAAAAAATCCGTGTAGGAAAAGGTACGGCGGTAAGGTATATTCCTTTTTTTATAGAAGCTACCGAGACGGCAGGGATCAGAGCCGAACAGTCCTGAAAGTGCCTGACATTTCTTATACATTTCAAGACATACCTCTTTAAGTGAGGATTCCTCGTTTCTTAAAACCATACTGTTATGAAGAGCTATCATTTCACAGCCGTTATAGGACATATTGAAAAAGCCGTATTTCATTTTTGCAACTTCTCCGCAGCCCTGACCGTTGATTACAGTATTATCTTCAAGAGCTACTGTCTTATTGTGCTGATAATTCTTTTTTTCGAGCATAATACTTCCCCTCAGCTTATAATAATACTATTTTAGCACAATGTTTATCATTTTACAACAAAAATAAAAGGGGCTATGACAGCCCCTTTAAAATTTTATTTAGTGAGAAGAGCAAGAACCTGTCTGATCCATTTAAGGAACGCAGTAAGGAATCTCATGATAAAGAATGCTCTGCTGTTGTCAAGCTCCTGCTTTGCATCATCAACCCACTGCTCTGTATGACAGTTTTCTTCAGTCATAACTGACATTGAGTCAGTATCATAATCATAAACTGCAAACTGAGGATAGCCTTCAGTTTCAACTGTTATATCTTCTTTGGATGTGATTACATCATAGAGAAGCTTTCTTTCAAATGTTGTGTAATTTGAATGGCTGGAGTTCTTTACAAACCATGTAGATTCGGGATAAATACAGGTTGAAGCGTCAATCTGCTTATCAGGAGAGATATACTTGCCTAAGCCAAGCTCTTCCTGAGCCTGAATGTACTCATCAGAAAGAGTAGTGAAGATATCTGATGTAGTAGCGCCGAAGGAAGCTCTCTTAACTGATACGAACTGGTCTGATACAGCATTGTAAGACTCACATACAGGTAAAATCTGGAAGCCGTACTTTGCTATAGCCGCAAATTTTGCGCCGCCTGCCTTGATGCTTTCTACATGTTCAACGAAATGGGTACGGATTTTACCGTTATAATTTTCTATCTTGGTTATAAGGCCTGCGTACTCTTCTCTCTTTTCACTGCCCTCTTCACCGAAAACATATAAAAGTGCATCTTCATAATCTTTTTCGGTAACAGCAGCCCAATAGCTGGGGAATGTAAAGAAAATAGACATTGCAAGAGCTGAGGTTACACCTGCAGCAAGCTTATCGTAAAGAGTGTCTCTTATTGCCTGCTCAGTCATTTCTACAAGACCTGTAGCAAGAACAAGATCAATAGTTGCAGTTACGAAATCATTGAACTTGAACATTCCGATATAGTCAAGATCCTTGATTATACGGTTAATTGAAGCACTGCCTACATCAAATTTACCGCTGATTGCTTCACCTAAAGCTTCTGCACCGTTAGCAACACTGCCTGTATATCCGATACCGTATATCTTGTCAACACCGTAGGTTGCAACATAGGTTGTTGTAACAATTGTACCGATACAGCTTGCCATAATTGAAACTCTGGGACAGCCGGTAATTGCAATAACTTCATCGATATACTTATCTAACTTAGCTGCTGTTTCGATGGGATCAAGTCTCCAGTCATACCAGAAACGGTAGTCATTGATTCCGTAATAGCCTTTTGCGCTCTGAATCTTTTTACCGTTAATATCCTTACCGGTTCTTACATCTACCTTAAGATAGTTTTCCATTTCCTGCTTTCTCGCCTCGGAAATACCTGTACCGGCTACGGGATTACCGTTTCCGTCAAGCTTAAGATCACCTGTAAGGTCTGAGATTTCTTTTTCAAGTGCTTCATAATAGGGATCCCAGTTATCAGTAAGAAAACCGTCAATAACAAAGGGAGTGATTACATTGGCAACAGATTCCACAAGGGTGGATTCACCGTCATCTTCCGTTCCGTCTTCCGATAACATTGTACGCCAGCTGAAGAGCTTGTTGCCCTCGGCATCATATAAAGGCTCAGCGTCACCTAAAATACGGATAACAGGAATCTGACCCTTACTTTCATGTACGGCAAACTCTGTGCCGATAAAGCCTGATGCTGCAAAAGCAGGCATCGCAAGAGTAAATACCATTGTTAATGCAAGTATTAAAGAAATAACTTTTTTCATAAAATACATACCACCTTTCCGTGGGAATTTTATCATATTTCCGACTTTTTGTCAATGAATAATGAATAAAATTTATCCGTTGTAAACCTGATATATTTATGTTAAAATAAAAGAAGTAAGTATGAAAGAGGTAAAGCATATGGAAAAGATTACTCAGGTAGCTGCCGCACTTATATGGGACGGCGACAGATTCATGATATGTCAGAGACCGACAAATAAAACAAGGGCTTTGCAGTGGGAATTTGTGGGCGGTAAGGCCGAAGAGGGAGAAACTCCCGAAGAAGCACTTATCCGTGAATGCAGAGAAGAAATTGACATTACGGTAAATGTGGAAGATATTTTCTCAGAGGTCGACCACACATATCCCGATATAAAAATACACCTTACCCTTTTCAACTGTACAATTAAGGAAGGCACAGTAAAAATGCTTGAGCATAACGATATCAGGTGGATTACTCCCGAAGAAATTCCGCTTTACACCTTCTGCCCTGCCGACAAGGATATTTTAGAGAAGATAATCAGAGAAAGAGGAAGAAAATGAGCAGGCTTGAAAAAATGGCAGATTTTTTTGAAAAAAGAGTCGGTGAATATGATGAGCATATGCTCAATGACGTTGAAGGCTGTAAGGAAGGCTACATAAAAATGGCTTCGCTTATTCCTCACGAAACTAAAAATATGCTCGACCTTGGCTGCGGAACGGGACTTGAGCTTGATGAAATTTTCAAGCTCTTACCGGATATTTCCGTTACGGGAATCGACCTTACAGCGGCTATGCTCAGAAGGCTGAAGGAAAAGCACGCCGGAAGAAATATCAACCTTATCTGTGGTGACTATTTTACCGTGCCTTTCGGTGAAGAAGCTTATGACTGTGCCGTATCCTTTCAGACAATGCATCACTTTTCACAGGAAAAGAAGAGAAATCTGTACAGAAAAATAAATAATGCCCTTAAGGATAACTCTGTGTACATTGAATGTGATTATATGGTTGAGACTCAGGAAGAGGAATACCGTTGGTTTTCAGAAAATGAAAGACTCAGAAAAGAAAACAATATACCCGACGGAGTTTTCTGCCACTACGATACCCCCTGCACAATTGAAAATCAGATAAAGCTGCTCACTGAGGCAGGCTTTGAAAGAGCTGAAAAAGTCTTCAGAATTGAAAACACAACAATCATTGTTGCTTATAAATAAGGAGAAAGCTATGAAGAAAAAACCTATGACCAGAAAAGACCTTGAATACTATGCAAGAATGGCAGCAGAGGCTTATGTGAACGATTCCGTTCATTCCTACGCCACAAAAAATGAAAAGCAAAGGAAAAAATATATTTACCACTTTATGATTGAAAGACTTTCCACCTCAAACAGAGAGGATATTATCTGTTTCGACGAAGAAAAAAGAGGCATATGTATCTGGAGAAACGCTCACAATGATTACAATATGTTCGACTTTCTTCTTTGCCCCAACTGGATATTTCTTGCAATATATTTCCCACGCACCTTCAGAACACTTAAAGCCTACAATAATCTCGATTCGAAGGTTTTTCCGGAAAATACACTTATTATATCCCCCGTTTTTGTTGCCCCGGAGCATCAGGGCAAGGGAATTGCTACAAAGCTTATAAAGCAAGGCATCAAGGAGCTTATTCCTCAGGGCTATAAATTAGGGCTTGAAGCTCAGAATAAAGAAAATGTAGGCTTTTATGAAAAGCTCGGATTCAAAGTAATTAAGCATGATTACTGGGAAAACGTTAAAATTGATAACTACTATATGCTTTACGAAAATGAATGTTCTTGACTTTACAGTGAAAAAATGTATACTGAAAAAGTAATAATTAACAGGAGAAAATACTATGTCATTAAAAACCTTTATCGACAAATATGAAAAGCAGTTCAAGGCTATGAATCCCAAATATGATGTTGTCTATGAGCTTTCAAAGGATGAGCCTGTTGTCTTTGAGGACAGTGCCAATGTCAGACTTTCCTTTGCCGTTATTGCAGACACACATCTTCCCAACAGAGAAGTGGCTGAAAAAAATCTGAAAAATGCCCTTGAGGACGTTTCTGCTTCGCCGGAAAAATTCGATGCATTTTTACTTGCGGGTGATATTGCCGACTACGGCACCAACAAAGAATACGAAAGATTTTTCCGTGTCTTTGATGGCTATAAGGACAAATTCAGACTCTTTGTTACAATGGGCAACCATGATGTACGTATTTTCTTTAAGAAAAATCTTAAGATCGTTATGAATAAGGTTGACGAATATCTTGGTATCAGAACAGAGGGCAGATCCTACTACTCCTATGATATAAACGGATACACCTTCATAGTTCTCTGCACCGAAAAGAGAATTCTCGAAAAGGCTCATATTTCTGAAGCACAGATTGCCTTCCTTGACTCAGAGCTTAAAAGAGCAACATCTCAAGGTATGCCGGTTTTCGTAATGTGTCATCAGCCCTTTGCCGAAACACACGGTCTTCCCGAAGTATGGAAAACCGGTGATATGGGTGAGCAGAATGACGAGGTAAGAGCCGTTATGGAAAAGTATACCCACGTTTTCTTCATCAACGGTCATCTTCACGGCGGTATCTTCGAAAAAATTTCTGAGGTCATCAATGCTGAAAACGGCGTTTATTCAATAAGTATTCCCGGATACAGAAAAGAAAACAACTTCGGTATAACCGATGCAGGTGTCGGCTACTACTGTGAGGTTTACGATGACAGAATAGTCTTTAAGGCAAGAAATTTTCTTACCGGCAGAAATGTTGAGGGTGACCTTACAAGACTCGAATTTCCCATAAAAAAATAAAAGTTTTAACAAAGCAAAGTTTATCCCCGTCATACGCAGGTATCACGGGGACTTTTATTTTATGAGGCCTTAAACCGTCTGAAAACATTTATTGCAAATAATATATATTTGTGTTAAAATAAAGTGAGTATTATTAAGGGAGGATGCACAATGAGCACAGAGCTTAAAAGAACATACATACCGTTTACCCAATGGAAGGAAAAATCAAAACAGACAGAATATACAGAGCCTACTGCCCTTCTGAACCCCGACGGTACACTCAACGCAAGAGGCTGGGCAAGACACAATGTATTTGAATATGACCGCAATCTCGTTAAAAGAGAAAGACTTATCAGCCGTAAGGAATGGGACTACTACACGGTAACAGACGGAAAAAAGCAGCTGCTTGTAAGCTTTGCAAATCTCGGCATCGGCGGATTTATGGGTCTTCGTCTTCTTGACCTTGAAACCGGTGAGGTTACAGCTGACGGCATGACAATCTTTGCAGGCGGTAATAAATGCGTACCTCTCAATAAAATTGATGTTCCCGGAAGATTCACAGGCAAGGTCGGCAAAACAAGCTTTGACTTCAACACAAAGGAAACGGAACGCACAATCAGCTTTAAAATGATGCACAAGGGAAAGAAGCTTGAATGTGACCTTCACATGGATATTCCCGAAGGTCTTGAAAACATCACTACTGTTCTCCCCTTTGAGGGTGATAACACAAAATTCTTTATGACCACCAAGCAGAACTGTATGCCGACATCCGGTGTTTTCCGTTTCGGTGACTTTACCTACGAATTTTCAAAAGACACAACCTTCTGTTCTCTCGACTGGGGTAAGGTAAATACACCCCGCTGTCTCGTATGGTATTGGGGAAGCGCAGCTACATACCTCACTGACGAAGAGGGTAAAAAGCATATTTTCGGCTTTGAGATTACCTGGGCAATCGGTGACGAAAGCCACGCAACGGAAACCTGCCTTTTCTATGACGGAAAGGTTCATAAAATCGGTGCTGTCGATGTAGAAAAATTTCCCAAAGACAGATTTATGGAGGAATGGAAGATTATTTCCGAGGACGGCAGATTCAATCTTACAATGACACCGACCTTCGACAACAGAAGTGATGTTGACCTTAAGGCAATTGCAAGAATGAACTGTCACCAGATTTACGGCAGATGGAACGGTGATGTCACCCTTGATGACGGCACAAAGCTTGAAATAAAAGACCTGTTCGCATTCTGCGAATATGTCGAAAACAGATGGTAAAAGAGGTTGTTTCTATGATAAAATTACTTGCCGTTGATATGGACGGAACCTGCCTTGACTCCGAAGGAAAAATGTCAGAGGTTACTCTGTCCGCACTTAAAAGAGCGGCTGAAAGCGGAATTATTGTTGTTCCCGCAACGGGCAGAAATATGAAATGTCTTCCCGTCAAAATCAAAAATGAGACCTTCTACCGCTATGTTGTTTCTTCAAACGGAAGTCTCGTTGTGGATCTGAAAACAAACGAAGAAATTTTTTCTGCCTTCATCGACTGCAAAACAGCAACAAGCCTTGCCAAAGAATTCAGAAAGCATCTCATTTTAATCGGAGCCCATATCAACCGCGGCTACTGCGTTCAGGGCAGACTTCTCCGTATGGGCGTAAAGCATTTTCTCGGTGACGATGCTCCCGAAATCAGATGCGTAAGTAATATTGCAAGAACTATAAAAAAAGAAAACAACCCCATTGAAGAGTTCCAGCTTTTCTTCAAAGGAGAAAAATATCCTGATATAATCAGAAAAATTATCGCTCCCTATTCCGATATTACGGCAGCCTTTTCCAAGGATTATGCTGAAATTTTCCACAAGTCCGGCTCAAAGGGTACTGCCCTTCTTGCTCTCGGTGAAAAGCTCGGTATTTCCCCTGACGAGATTGCCTGCATCGGAGATGAAGAAAACGATATTTCTATGTTTGATATGATGGGGCATCCCTTTGCTATGGGTAATGCCGTCGATGCCCTCAAGCAAAGAGCTGAAGCTGTTCTTCCTACTAACAATGAAGACGGCGTTGCTTATGCTATTGATAATTATATTCTCGGCAACAAATAAAATAATGCCTCTGACCTTTTATAAGTTCAGAGGCAATTTTCTTTTTAAAATCTCAGAATAATCATTCAGCATCCTCTTCGAGAGCTTCAACATAAAAGCTTACAGGACGGAAGCCGTCATTGCATGAAAGCATGGCGGATTTTTTATCTTTCATCCAGCCCTCATAAAAATCCTCTCCCCCGTGGGCAAGAGTCATAACGAAGGGCGAAAGTGTCTCCCACGCGCTGTCACAGAAGCCCTCAGGCTTTTTCCAGCCGTCACAGATAAAAACCTGTCCTTCCTCTATGTCACAGGGATGCTCTA
>JAZRQQ010000027.1:0-2355 GCA_045649935.1 Acutalibacteraceae bacterium
AGTCTGATTTTTACTGCCATGATAATGACCTCCAAATAATAATTTTTTTATTTTTATACTAACACTTTCGTGCCTTTAACTTGTTTTGCGGCTTACATTCCGAAGCCGTTCATTCCGCCCATGCCGTTCATCATGCCGGGCATATTTCTCATCCTCTTCTGCATTTTCTTTGAGGATTTGCCATTCATCTGCTTGAACATTTTCTGCATCTGTCTGTACTGAGAAAGAAGTCTGTTAACGTCCTCAACCTGCATACCGCAGCCGGCTGCGATTCTGCGCTTTCTTGAAGGGTTGATTATATCGGGCTTTGCTCTTTCCTGAGGTGGCATTGAAAGAATAATAGCGCGTACTCTGTCGAACTGTCTTTCGTCGACATCCACGTCGTCAATTTTTCTGCCTACACCGGGAATCATCTTGAGCATATCCTTGATTGAACCCATTCTTCTTACCTGATCGAGCTGGTCGAGAAGGTCGTTAAGATCGAACTTGTTCTTTCTGAGCTTCATTTCAAGCTCTCTTGCCTTCTTTTCGTCAAGCTCCTGCTCAGCCTTTTCAATAAGGGAGAGCATATCACCCATGCCGAGAATTCTTGAAGCCATTCTGTCCGGATGGAAAACATCAAGATTTTCGAGCTTTTCACCTGTACCGACGAACTTGATAGGCTTGCCTGTAACTGCTCTTGCAGAGAGGGCAGCACCGCCTCTTGTATCACCGTCAAGCTTGGTGAGAAGAAGACCGTCTATGCCGAGTGCCTCATTGAAGGAGGTAGCAACATTAACTGCGTCCTGACCTGTCATTGAGTCAACTACAAGCATAATTTCGTGGGGATGAACCTCACTCTTGATATTCTTAAGCTCATTCATAAGCTCTTCGTCAACGTGAAGTCGGCCTGCTGTATCAAGGAAAACATAGTCGAAGCCGTGATCCTTTGCGTGAGCAACTGCCTTACGGGCAATTTCTACGGGGTCAATCTGACCTAACTGGAAAACGGGGACGCCTGCTTTTTCACCTACAACCTCAAGCTGCTTGATAGCGGCAGGTCTGTAAACGTCACAACCTACAAGAAGAGGTCTGTGTCCCTGATTTTTAAGCATAAGAGCTAATTTAGCACTGTGAGTTGTTTTACCTGAACCCTGAAGTCCACACATCATAACGATCGTGGGAGGGTGGTTGGCTGTGTTGAGTCTTGACTTTGTTCCGCCCATGAGATTGGTGAGCTCCTCATTGACGATTTTAATAACCATCTGTGAGGGAGTAAGGCTTTCCATAACCTTTGAGCCGATTGCTCTTTCGGTTACAGTCTGAGTGAAATCCTTGGCAACCTTGTAGTTAACGTCGGCTTCAAGAAGAGCCAGACGAACTTCTCTCATGGCTTCCTTTACATCGCTTTCCGTAAGAGAGCCCTTACTTCTGAGCTTTTTAAAGGCGGCTTCCAGTCTGTCTGAAAGACCTTCAAATGCCATAAAATCAATCCTTTCGGAAGTTTTTACTGTTATTCAGCGATAATCTGAGATAAAACGGAAATACGTGAAACCGCATCATTGATTTCTCTTGAAAGAATAGTTCTTCTGTTGACCTCGTTGATTACATCCGTAAGCTCAGAGATTTCCTGAAGACCCTTTCTCATTTTTTCAAGACGGGCACAAAGACCGATATGCTCTTCGAAGGTGAAAAGCTGAGCTTCTGCTCTTTTTATTGCGTCACGGACACCCTGTCTTGTGATGCCTTCGTTTTCTGCAATTTCAGCAAGGGAGAGGTCATCATTGTAATAGTAGCTAATGAAATCCTGCTGCTTTTTGGTAAGAAGCTCACCGTAAATATCAAAAAGGATAATTACATCAAGATTTTTAGCCATTATTTCACCCCTCATTCCGTCTGTGTAAAGACTTTTTGCTTTACAGCTCGCTTATTATACTAAAAACATCTGTAAAAGTCAATAGCTTTACAGAGAAAATTTTATATTTTTGCTTAATATCAGACCGGGTAAAAAATCATAGATTCAATATTTGTTTATACTATTATATTGTATTTTTATTGACACATCATTTGCTTGCATGTATAATTTTAATGAAAAGGTGTTTGTCGTTGTGTGCAACACCGCTATCCAAGTGAAAAGGAGCAAAAACAATGAAAAAGAAATTGAAATCCTTATTGCTCACAGTGATGATTCTGATTGCAGTTTTTATGTGCAGTACAGTAATGGCTTATGCACAGACTGCGCTTAAAATCACGAAACAGTCTGTATCTGTAAAAGCGCCTGTTGGTATGACTGCTGAGGTAAGCATCAAAGCCAGCGGTGACGGACTTAAATACAAGTGGTATTATAAGGATACGGATGATAAAAAGTTTACTGCG
>JAZRQQ010000028.1:0-2895 GCA_045649935.1 Acutalibacteraceae bacterium
GTCTGAAGGAACCCTCTTTAACGTAGTTGACGGCACTTCTCTGACTTCTTACACTTTTAAGCTTTGCTGCATGTATACAGGTAATTATAAGAGCTATAATAAAGCCTGCAATAAGTGCAACACCTATTTTTTCCGCTATACTGAATTCATCGTAGTAATACTCATCATAATTGTAATCATAATTGAAATCAGGTACTGCAACGGAGCTGTTATAATCACCTTCACTGTAGCTGAAGCCGTTTTCCACAATAGCTGAAGCTACTTCAAGGAAGTTACTGAAGGCAAGACTGTAATCACCGGATGAAAGGTCACCGACAAAGATCTCTTCACAGTAATCAATGGCTTCTTCAGGGAAAAGGAGGATACCTCTTCCGCAGGTAGAGATATAATACTCTCTTATATCCATTGCAACCACAAGAACCAGACCGTCACCGCTTTCGCCGTAACCGAAGCCGTTATAATCAAAGTAGTCGTCGGCATAAGTCTCTATTGCCTTACCCGAAAGAGTCTCCGTAGTATGAATTACAAAGTCAAACTGATCTTCTTCGCTCTTAGCGTCGAGAAGCCATTGAAGAGTCTCTTCCTCCTCATCGGTAAGAAGGTCTGCACTGTCAACAAGACGCGGATTCTGTCTGGTTTCGGGTATACCCTGAGCCGTTACCCCAATGGAAAGAACAGAGAGCATAAGCATCAGACATACAAGAAGGGTTAAAATTTTATTTTTCATATCTTCCCCTCCTTACATAAAGCTCGTTATGATATAGATAAGAGCAAAAGCTGCTGCCGATGCTGCCGAGCCTATACCGAGAAGCATTTTAGCAAAGGCACCCTTATCAAGAGGCAGATTACCGACAAATTTACCCGTCTGACCGTTCATGGCAAAGGTGTATTTTTTATCCTTCCAGGTTGTATTGAGAATCCATACGGGATAAAGAGCATACTTAACCGAACCTCCGGAAAGCTTTATGCTTGTATTCTGAGGAGTAACCGAGCTGTATCCCACAACGGTGCTGCGCAGAGTATCCGTAAGACTATTCTTTATTCTTTCGTTGGCACGCTCTGTGCTCTGCTTATCGTCCACATCATATCTGTCAGCAAGATAGCCGGAAAGATATGCCGTATTGAAGTCCACTGCCTCGCTTAAATCAAAAGGCTCAATTGACTCCATCAGATCGTCAGCCATTTTACTCGAGCCGTCAACAGGAACAGCCGCAAAGCTCATCCCTCCCGATCTTATAACCTGATAATAGGAATTTTCCGTATAAATATAATCACCCGATGACCAGCTTCTTGTTTTTACGCCTCTGAAATGAGCCGTACCCTCTGCATCAGCATCAAAAAGCCAGAAAGGAACATACACACCCTTGATTTCATCAATATGATTTTCTTCCTTGAAAACCTTAGACAATAATTTCTTGTCTGAAAGATGTTTTTTCAAAGCCTCTTTTGCAGCTTTTTTATCAAGCTTGAAGGGAATTACAAGGTCCGGCTTAAGGTCACCTGAAAAGACACCGGAAAAGACAACATTGCTGTCACAGTAAGGACAGGTAGCAGCACCCGTTGTTCCGTCACAGATAATTTCACCGCCGCAGGAATTACAGACATAGACGCTCATCTTCTCTTCTTCGTCTTTTTCCCATTGACCGCCCGCACTGCTTTCCCAGGTAAAATCATCCTCAGCCTTGCCTGCAGTTTTTTCTACTTCCTCAAGCACCTCAACATCAAACTCAGTATCACAGTAGGGGCATTTCATCATCTGAGATGAGGAGCTGAATTCAACATTACCGCCACAGTTAGGACACTTGTATTCAGTTATAAGAGCCATCCGTTTTCTCCTTTACCGATTTTTTTATTTATTATTTTTTATCCGATTCGTCAAAGATGTCACCGCATTCGGGACAGAACTTCGGCGGATTGTGAGGGTCTTCGGGCTTCCAGCCGCATTTATCGCATTGGAACAAGGGTGCACCCTCAGGCTTTCTGCTTCCGCATTCGGGGCAGAACTTACCCTTATTCACTGCACCGCAGCTGCAGGTCCAGCCTTCGGGCTCTGCCGGCTTCGGTGAACCGCATTCAGTACAGAATTTACCTGTATTTATAGCTCCGCAGGCACATTTCCAACCGTCCTGTGCAGGTGCGGGGGCAGCTTGTTGCTGTTGTGCCTGTTGCTGCTGAACGCCTGCATTATACATAGCCATCGGATCAAATCCGCCACCGTTTGCACCCATAGCCATGTTCATACCCATAAAGCCCATCATGGCTCCGTTGGGGTTAGCTGCAGCGGATTCCATAGCCTTTGCTCTTGCAGCAGCCTCTCTGCCTGCCATCATAAAGGGATTCGAGCCGAGAGTTGCATCGTCCTCCATCTGCTGAATTACCGCTCTGTCTTCATCAGTGAGGTTGATGGGATTCAGAGCAATGGAAGAAACAGAAATACCTCTCTTTTCTGTCCAGGTATATTTAAGAGCATTGTTTACGGCATTTTTAAGCTCCGCAGTATGTGCGGGAATCTGTGCAGGACGAAGCTCAAGTGCCGACAGCTCTGCGAAAGCAGGCTGAAGAGCATCGATAAACTCTACCTTAAGCTGACCGTCAAGTTCTTCTCTCGTGAATTCGTATGTAGCATTACCGCAGATTTCAGTATAAAAAAGAAGCGGATCAGTAATCTTATAGGAATAAATACCGTTACATCTTACCTGAACGGTACGGTAAAGATTGAGTCTCTTATTAACAACCTCAAACTCAAAGGGGTTAGGCGTACCGAATTTATTATCAAGAATTTCCTTTGTGTTGAAATAATAAACTCTCTGGTCCTTCGGAGCTTCACCGCCGTAGGTAAAACGCTTACCGATATTTTTAAAGGTTGCCTTTATGCTGTCACCGAATGAGCCTGCA
>JAZRQQ010000029.1:0-24847 GCA_045649935.1 Acutalibacteraceae bacterium
TGAAGGTAGCTTGTGAGCCTCGGGAAGAAAAGCGTGAGCCTAATAGACCCCGACGTATATCTGCGTTAAGGATTTTGAGTGCAGTGCTTAGGCATTGAATTCAGGTGGTACCACGGATACATCTCCGTCCTGATTTTTCGGGACGGAGTTTTTTATTTAATAAGCAATAGGGAACAGAAATAAATTCCCTTTCAAAATATTAAAAGATTTTACATTGGAGTGATATTTTATGGCAAAGGAACTTGCAACAAAGTACGATCCTAAAGACGTTGAAGACAGAATTTATGCTTCATGGCTTGAGGGTAAGTATTTTCACGCAAAGGTCGATGAAAGTAAAAAACCTTATACAATTGTGATTCCCCCTCCAAATATTACCGGTCAGCTTCATATGGGACATGCCCTTGACAACACTCTTCAGGATATTCTTATCCGTTTCAGAAGAATGCAGGGATATGATACCTTGTGGCTTCCCGGCACAGACCATGCATCTATTGCTACTGAAGCCAAAATTGTAGAAGCAATGAAGAAGGAAGGCATTGCTAAAGAGGATATCGGCAGAGAAGGTTTCCTTGAAAGAGCCTGGGCGTGGAAGGCGCAGTACGGTGGAAGAATTATCGAGCAGCTTAAAAAAATGGGCTCATCCTGTGACTGGGACAGAGAAAGATTTACTCTTGACGAAGGCTGTTCAAAGGCTGTACGTGAGGTTTTTGTAAATCTTTACGAAAAAGGACTTATCTACCGCGGTGAGAGAATCATTAACTGGTGTACTCACTGTAAGACATCAATCTCTGATGCTGAGGTTGAATATGAAGAAAAGGACGGCAATTTCTGGCACTTCCGTTATCCCTTCAAGGAAGGTGACGGTTATATTGAGGTTGCTACAACAAGACCTGAAACTATTCCCGGTGATACTGCTGTTGCAGTTCATCCCGATGACGAAAGATATAAGGATCTTATCGGTAAGACCGTTGTTATTCCCGTTATCGGAAGAGAAATTCCCATTGTTGCTGACTCTTATGCAAAGATGGATAAAGGTACCGGTGCTGTTAAGATTACACCTGCACATGACCCCAATGACTTTGAGGTTGGTCTGAGAAACAATCTGCCCATTCTTAACGTAATGACCGATGACGGCTATATGAATGATAAGGCAGGTAAGTATGCAGGTATGGATCTTATGCAGTGCAGAAAGGCTATTATTGCTGATCTCGATGAAGCCGGCGCACTCGTTAAGATTGAGCCTACAAAGCACGAGGTAGGTACCTGTTACCGTTGTCATACTGCTGTTGAGCCCAGAGTATCAAAGCAGTGGTTCGTTAAGATGGAGCCTCTTGCAAAGCCTGCAATAAAGGTTGTAAGAGACGGTAAGGTTAAATTTATTCCCGAAAGATTTGATAAAATCTACTATAACTGGATGGAAAATATCCGTGACTGGTGTATTTCCCGTCAGCTCTGGTGGGGACACAGAATTCCTGCATGGTACTGTGAGGAATGTGGTGAAATCACTGTTTCGAGAGACGAAGCAACAAAATGCTGTAAGTGCGGCAGTGAAAAGATTACTCAGGATCCTGATACACTTGATACCTGGTTCTCATCAGCTCTCTGGCCCTTCTCAACTCTCGGCTGGCCCGATAAGACACCTGAACTCAGCCACTATTATCCCACAAGCACACTTGTAACAGGCTACGACATTATCTTCTTCTGGGTTGCAAGAATGATTTTCTCTGCTTGTGTGCAGATGAATGAAGTTCCCTTTGATACAGTATTTTTTCACGGTATTGTCCGTGTCGAGCTTGGCAGAAAGATGTCAAAGGCTTTAGGCAATGGTATCGATCCTCTTCTTGTTATTGACAAATACGGCGCTGATGCTCTCAGATTTACTCTTGCAACAGGTAACAGCCCCGGAAACGATATGCGTTATTCCGATAAGAAGGTTGAAGCAAGCCGTAACTTTGCAAATAAGATATGGAATGCTGCAAGATTTATTCTTATGAACCTTACCGGTGAAGAAAAAGCACCTCACATTCCTGCTGATTTGGCACTTGAGGACAAGTGGATTCTTTCACAGTTCAACAATCTTGCTAAGGAAGTAACAGAAAACCTTGAAAAGTTTGAGCTTGGTATTGCTGTACAGAAGCTTTATGACTTTATCTGGGATCTCTTCTGTGACTGGTATATTGAGCTTGCTAAGATAAGACTTCAGAAGGGCGGCACAGAGGCCGAAACTGCAAGAGCAGTGCTTGTTTATGTAATGAGTGAAACTCTCAAGCTTCTTCATCCCTTTATGCCTTTCATTACTGAAGAAATATGGCAGACTCTTCCTCACGACGGTGAAACTGTTATGCTTTCAGCATGGCCTGTATTCAGTGAGGAGCTTGTATTCACTGAGGACGAAGAGAAGATGGGTATCATAATGGATGCTATCCGTGCTGTCCGTAACAGAAGAGCAGAAATGAACGTTCCTCCCTCAAGAAAGGCTCACGTTTATATTGCTACGGATAAGACAGAAATCTTTGAAACAGCTACTGTATTTATGCAGAAGCTTGCTTCCGCTTCCGATGTTACTGTAGGTGACAGCTTTACAATTGACGGCAGTGTAAGCATTGTTACTGCTGATGCAAAGATTTATATTCCTATGGGTGATCTTGTTGACTTTGAGGCAGAAAGAAAACGCCTTATGAAGGAAAAGGAAGCTGCAGAAAAGAAGCTTGCACAGATTAACGGTAAGCTGAACAATCCCGGATTCCTTGCAAAAGCACCTCAGAATGTTATAGATACACAGAAGGCTGACGCAGAAAAGCTTACTGAAAAAATTAAGATGATAGACGAAAGTCTTGAGTCACTTGGCTAAAAAACAAAAAAGCCCTTGCGACAGCGAGGGCTTTAATAATATGAAAGCGGGGGATGAAAATGAACTTAAGAGCCGCAACGGTTAAGGATTTACCTGAGCTTAAAATACTTTTTTCACGAATTACAGAAAATCTTGATAACAACGGAATTCATATCTGGGACGATATCTATCCCGACTGCGCTTTTCCTGATGATATAAAAAGAGAAAGTCTTTTTGTTATAGAGGAAGAAAGTAAAATTATTTCTGCTTTTGCTCTTTGTCCGTCACAGGAGGATGAGGGAACAATCAGATGGGAAAAACCTGATGCTAAGGGCATATACATTTACCGTTTAGGTGTAGCACCCGAATGTCTCAGAAAGGGTGTAGGAGCATTTACTGTCAAAGAGGCAGAAAGGATAGCTAAGGAAAGAGGCGGTGAATATCTGAGGCTTCTTGTTGTTGATTTCAACACTCCCGCAATAGAATTTTATATCAGAAACGGATATAAAGAGGCAGAAGGCTTTTATATGAACTACCTTAATGATATGGTGCTCAAAGAATACGGATATGAAATTAAGCTATAAAACAAAGGACAGACGATGTGTAAAAACAAAGTCTGTCCTTTACTTTATTTACCTATATAAGTGAAACGTTTATATAATTTACCGTCTTTCTCAACTGTCTCGTTCCACATTTCAATCGGTCTGATCCAGGTTTTTCCGTCACCGTAAAGAGCCTTATAAACTACAAACTCTTCTTCTGTTTCACTGTGAACAGCAATATCGGTAACTTCATATTCCATACCCTTGAAATGACGGTATCTGCCTTTTTTAATCTCTTCCATCATTTCGTTTTCTTACCGTATCTTATCTGGTTGCCGATGAAGCCGCCGAGAAGAAGTACAAGTATAATCGGGAAGAAAAGAATTATAAGCAGCGCAAGGGTGATAATAATGCCGGGTGCCTTGTTGCTCTTTATAAAGCCTGCCTTATGCTCTTCTTTCGGTGGAAGATCATCGTAGAGATTGAGCACTGCCTTTGCATCGCAGATGCCGGGGTTATAAAGAAGAGGCTCAACAAGACTCTGAACTGATTCGGCACCCTTTAAGATACTGCTGATTTTAATGCCGAAAAGCTTGAGAACAGCATCAATAATTGCAAGAATACCCATTGTAATTTTATATTCGGCTGTATCCGGTGAATAGGGAGCATCACCGCCGTAAAGATTTTTGACAAGAGAAACGATAAAGTCTACAACTTTCTTATCCTTGATGTGAGCGTAGTCACTCTTTTTAAGACCTGTTTCTTTCTTTACAAGCTTTGCAACGGTACCGATTTTAAGGTTTCTGAGAACTTTTGCAAAGGGCTTTATAATCCAGCCGATTTTATAAATGAGCTTTTCCTGAACGCTGAAGGCTGTTGCAAGACGGGCAAGCTCGGGAATATCGGAGGAAGCTGCATCGATAACTCTTCTTATCATACCGAAGAATTTATCTTCAAGATGATCCTGAAGCTTTCTGCCGTTGATATCACACTTAACATCAACAGTATTTACATCAATCTTACCCTCGGCAGGACAGAAGGTAACCTGACGGAAATTAGCGGGAAAACCGATTGCAGCAGCTGTTGTGATATCATAGAAAACCTTGCCGTTTTCTGTGTACTTATAAGAGATATCCTGCATATGGGTATGACCGGTGAACATATAGTGGAGACCCATTTCAGTGAATTCATCAATTCTTCTTTCAGCCTCACCCATAATATTGCTTCTGCCGATAATGGTGTAGAAGGGGGAGGGGGAGAGAAAAGGATGATGAGTCATAGGAATTATGAACTGACCGTTTTTCTCTGCGTCTTTGATCTGCTCAGTAATCCATTCGAAGCAATCATCGGAGAAACCGCTTGCACCCTTGTGGTTTCTGTCATCATTGAGTGCAAAAAGTCTGTAGCCGTCACAAAGCTGTACAACATATGACATACTGTCTTCGTGAACAGAGATAGCTTCATCGGGACCGAATTCACGGTACATATCGAAAAGCTCTTCTCTGACGATGCTGGGTACAGACTGTTTTTCATCACCGACAAATTTATGGGTCATTCCGTTATCGTGGTAGTCATGAGTGGCAGTGATTACGTAAACCTTCTTGCCTCTTTCTTTGAGTGATCTCAGAAGATTGATAACACCCTCGTGTGCTTCCTTTTCTGCGTTTGTTGTAACGTCACCTGAAACAAGTATAATATCACATTCATCCTCAGCCAGCTGGTCAGCAAGAGAAGAAAGAATCATTTCACAATTTTTAAGGTCGTTGGGAGTTTTTGCATTTTCCTTATCGAAGGCTTTACCGCTGATACCTGTTTCTTTTGAATAGTAGTGAATATCGGAGATGACATTCAGCTTGAGTGGTTTAATGTTTTCGTACATAATTTTATACCTCGTTATTTTTCACTGATTTTAAGAACGTGCTTTTCTTTGTAATTACTGCTGAGGCTTACTGTAATCTGACCGTCATTTATCTGAACACAAATTTCTTCACCGTCAAGGGTGCAGATATAATCATAACTGTCATTCATAACTGCAAGAAGAGTGAATTTTTCATTTTCTCCGTAGTACGTAAACTCGATTTCTGCGTTTTTCTTTTCTTCGTCAAAGATTACCTTGTTGAGATAAGTATCGAAGCCGACATTTACCTTGCCGGGACAGTAATAAGCCTTAGCCCACATATTAATCGGAGTTGAAAGTCCGCCAAAATTGTGGAACCATCCGCCGCAACCGGTAACAGTATTAACCATTTCAAAGGTGTAGTAGCTTTCGTCAACCTCTCTCTTCCAGATATTAAGAGCGAGATGCGCAATATCATAAGCAAA
The DNA here is from genome assembly GCA_045649935.1 of Acutalibacteraceae bacterium. Taxonomy (GTDB): domain Bacteria; phylum Bacillota; class Clostridia; order Oscillospirales; family Acutalibacteraceae; genus UBA6857. Next base: position 5,695 of record JAZRQQ010000029.1, read on the forward strand.
AGCACTTTCACCGCAGTCAAGCATACTCTTCCATATAAACCACTGATGGGGGAACCAGATATTACCGTTCCAGTAGCCGTTGATTTTATAGTATCCGGCAGTCATATCAACTGCACTGATACCAAAGGGAGTATGCATTTCCTTATCGTTTGTAAGGTGGTCTATGATTTTCTTCTTCTGATTTTTGTCACAGACACCTGCAATAATCGGATAAATACCGTCAAGACCTTTGTTGAGGTTTTCACCGTCCCCGGTTACATATTTTACCGTAGGCTCGTAGTTTTCATCGTGAAGCACATAGCTGTAATAACCGCTTTCGTCATCCCATGAGTATTTGTTAAGAGCATCTGTAAGGTCTTTACAGTCCTTTTTGTATTCAGCGATATCCTCTTCTTTTCCGAGTCTGTCAGCCATAATTGAAAGGATTTTACCGAAACGGATAACCTGTGATGTAGAAATTACGGGAGCCGCCTTGTCTCTGAGATTATCAGCCTTCATAGCCATCTGTGCAGGGTAGTCATCCATACCGCTTGAGGAATAGAAATAGTCATAAGTGGTAAGAAGACCGCTTTTGAATTTAGCTGTTGTTGAGCCTCTGATTTTACCTCTTAAGAACAGGTAGTAAAGTCTGGCTCTCTGATAATAAGAGAGGAAATGCGCTTTGTCTGCACTGCTCTGAAGCATTTCGTAAAGCTGATAAATCTGTACGGGGACAGGTGAGCCGTGATGAAGGAAGGCATAATCGGGGTTATCCTCTTCACTTAAATATGTATCAATAATATATTCGGCAAACTTAGGTGCAATCTCGTTCATACCAAGACCGATAAATCCTGAATCCCAGGTGTAAAGGCAGTCCCAACGCTTGCCTGGTGTGTGGTGAATGATGTATTCACCGTGCTTGTAAATCGGATATACTGCATTGGTCATAACCGTTGCAGCAAGAATCTGATTGCTGAGCTTATATTTTTCACCGTTTTTATTAAGCTTTATATCTATAGCAGTTTTCTTCATATCACTATAGATCTTTTCGTAGTCTTCTTCTGTTTTGTATTCGGTTTCACCCTTTGATATAACCGCATACTGTACTTTTCTTTCACCGCTTTCAACAAATATAGTATGGCTTATTGCGTTATGGAAAAAACCGTTGTCACTGTGCTTTCTCTGAAAAGCACCTGTGAAGCTTTCCGTAACATCATCAAAGGTTTCATCTGCATTTGAAAGTCTTGCTGTCATACAGTCCTCAAGGGCGCCTGTATTGATTTCTCTGAAACGTGTATTATCGTCAAATACACGAAGACGATATTCACCTTCAATTTTCGGGAACTCAAGAAGAGAAATCCAGCCCGTTTCACACTTTTCATTTTTAATTGAAGGAACAAAATCCACATAATCAAGGCTTACTTTGATTTCACCCTTATCACTTTTTTCACAAAGAGCAAAGAAGTCGAATTCTGCTGCACCGGTACCTTCAGAAACGAGTGAGAGTCCGAATTCACCTTTTTTGATTTCACCGAGCTCAACAAAAATTATCTCAGGATCATCACAGGGAGAAAATTCAATTTTTCTTTTGTTATTTAAAATAAAAGTAGCCGTATTGCTGCTGTTTACATAATGTACACCTACCTGCTTGCCCTGCTCGTAGAACATATCACTTGTACGGTAGCGTATTGCAAGAACAGCATCAGTATAAGCGTGTTCAATATTTACATTATATTTTACTCTGTCATTTTTCTCTGCGCCGAAGGGGAGAATAACTCTGTGGGGCATATGCCATTTTTCGGCTCTGTCACCAAGTCCCTTTTCACCGGTGAATCTTTTATCAAAAAACTCACCCTTTTTTCTGCCGTCAGCATTCTGACCGTCCCATGGGCGGGGAGTATTGTAGCTGTACTCACTGTATTCTACGGCATTTATAAAATCACATTTTACCGGAAGGCTAACCTCTGTATATGCATCCTGAGGATATTCTGCTGAAGAAAAATAATTGACAACACAATTTTTGATAATATCTGAATTGTTGACAATTTCCGTTCTTATAAGAATACTGTTGTCAGTAAGGCGCGTATAGGAAACATCTGCATATACCTTATCTTTCCATTCAAGGTCATGTCTGAAAGAATAAAAGCTGTAATCTTCATTGGAAAGCCAGGGGTGATAAGACGAGGGGAGTGTAACATTAGGTACCCTTATGTCAAATGCTGAAACTGCAGGGCAGGTGCAAAGGTCAAATCTGATGCCGTCATACTTTTCGTGCTTTGCAATATTGGAAATACCTGCATATTTCTTGCCGAAGGGACCCCATCCCCAGAAAACATTGAATTTATCATTCATAATCTTAAACCTTCCTTCTTGTATACATATGAATTCATTATACAATATTTACTGTTTTCAAGTCAACTGAAAATGAAAGTTTAAAAAGGATGTTTTATTTTATATATGAAAATAAAGTTGATTATTGTCATACAGTTAAAAGATGATGTCATAATCTGTACAAAGCAGAAAAAATTACAGAAAAAGTTACGTTTTTTAAAAAATTACTTGCAATTTTTATGAGGTGATGATATAATCCTTGTGAAGATAAATTTTTGATCTTTGGAGGTAAATATTATGAAAAAATTATTATCTGTATTTTTAGCTGTATTAATGATTTTCAGTGTATTCTCTGTTTCTTCATCAGCAGCAACAACTGTTACTGCACCTGATTTACAGGAAGCAATTGATGCTACAAAGGCTTTATACGGCGAAAATTCAATGTACAATGCAAGTACAAATAAAAAGGGCTACGTTATAGTATGCTACACAGTCGGTGTTGGTACATATATGTATGAAGTTAATGTATATGATACACAGAAGAAGGATTTTGTTAAGACAACAGCTCCCGGAGCTGCTTACTATCAGGTTCCTACCAATCGTAATGAAAACTATATCGGCTACGCCAATTATCAGCTTCCTTATGTAATGGATACTGAAGAAAAGCAGTTCGTAGGCTGGACTTGCTCAGGTAATCAGAAGCAGTACACTGCAGGCGCAGTTATTCAGCTCACATCAGATATGATTACACCGGGTGCTGAATGTATTTATTTTAATGCTGAATATATTACAGTTGTACCCCAGTCTGATGTACTTGAAACAATCATAAATGTACTTATTAAGGTTTTCGGCTCAATTATCGGCTTCTTATTCTTTGAAGGTGATCCTGATCAGGGCGCAGGCTTTATGGAAGATATGATTGGCGGTATCTTATCAGGTATCTGATTAATTTTACATAATATTAAAGGTTGTCGTATACGCGACAACCTTTTTTATGGCTTTAAGCCTTTATTTTTTTGCTTTATTATGCTATAATACGATAAGTATATTCTGAAAGGAGAGTATTTATGATAAATCTTGATTCTGATGAAAGACTTGAGCCCTTGGGTAATCAGATGCAGATAGTGGTTTCTGACAGTCATACCTTCGGAACCGATGCGATTCTTCTTTCAAATTTTGCCTCAATAAAAAGGAAAGATGTTGCATGTGATATGGGCACCGGATGCGGAATAATTCCTCTTATATGGTGTAAGGGTGAAACAAACCGTATTTATGCTCTTGATATTCAGCCTAAAGCAATATCTCAGCTCAACAAGTCGATTGCTGTTAATTCTTTAGATGAAAGAATTGTTCCCGTAAACTGTGATCTGCGTTCACTTAAGGGTGTACTTGAGCCGGGAAGCTTTGATCTTGTTACTATGAATCCTCCTTATAAACCTGTGGGTACGGGAATAGAAAGTGTAAGTGAGGCTGAGAGAATAGCAAGGCACGAGGTAATGTGCACAATTGACGATGCAGTTATTGCTGCAGCAAGGCTTCTTAAATATGGAGGAAGATTCTGTATGTGTCACCGTCCCGAAAGGCTTTGTGACATTATAGTAAGTATGAGAAATAACGGAATTGAGGTAAAGAAAATCCGCTTTGTTGTTCAGGAAGAGGGTAAGGTGCCCTGGCTTGTTCTTATTGAAGGAAAAAGGGGCGGTAAAAGCGGAGTTACTGTAATGAACAACCTTGTTATGAAAAACAAAGACGGAACCAATACCGATGAATTCAGAGGTATGTTCGGAGATTATATGGACGGACATCAGTAGGAGATAAAAATGAGTATTCTTTATGTAGTAGGAACACCTATCGGTAATCTTGGAGATATTTCTCCACGTGCCCTTGAAACACTTGAAAAGGTTGATTTTATAGCTGCTGAGGACACAAGAGTGAGCCTTAAGCTGTTGAATCATTTCGGAATTAAAAAGCCTCTTATAAGCTATTTCGAGCATAACCGCAGAGAAAAAGGCGAGGTAATAGTTGACCGTATTCTCGGTGGAGAAAGCTGTGCTGTTATCACCGATGCCGGTATGCCGGCAGTATCCGATCCGGGTGAAGATCTTGTTGCTCTTTGTCACGAAAGGGGAGTAAAGGTCAGTGTTGTTCCCGGTCCGTCGGCCTTTGTTGCGGCTATTGCCCTTTCGGGTATGAATGTGGGCAGATTTACCTTTGAAGGCTTTCTGAGTATGAATAAGCAGAGCAGAAGGGAGCATCTGAAATCTGTAGCCGATGAAAAGCGCACGATGGTTTTCTATGAAGCCCCCCACAAGCTTTCTGCAACACTTAAGGATTTATATGATTGCCTCGGAGACAGAGAGCTTGCTATAGTAAGAGAGATTACCAAAATACACGAAGAGGTTATAAAAACTACTCTTTCCGCTGCTTGTGCAGATTATGCCGAAAACTCTCTGAAGGGAGAGATAGTTCTTGTAATTGCCGGCAAGAAAGAAGAGGAAGAAAATGAAATAACTCTCAATGATGCCGTTATTCTCGCAGAGAAATATATTGAGGACGGTATGGGTGACTCAATGGCGGCAAAGCAGGCTGCAAAAGAAACAGGAATAAAAAAAGGCGATATATATAAAGCCTTACAGGAAAGGAAATAAAAAATGAAGGAATGGTTATCGCAGTACGGATATCTCCTTATAGTTTTTGTTGTAGTGCTGATTGTAGCTGCAGTAATATTTTATTTTGCCGTAAGAGCAGTTTCCAATCATAACAGAGATTTTAAAGCTCAGGAGTCAGAAATGAGAAGGCTGTTGGCGCTTAAGGAAAAATATATGTATTTTACTGAAGATACTCTTGAAGAAAATGACGAAAAGGAGCTTCTTGAAGGTGTTGCACTTTCATATCAGATACGTCTTCAGCGTCAGGAAAATCCCGAAAAGGCATATGATGAGCTGAATGACGAAAAAAAGTATGTCTATGTTCTTGATGTTTTTTGTGCAGACGGTGATGTCAGAACATTCTTTTCCCAAAACGGTGAGATTGTAAAAGATAAGATTTTACCTGCCCTTGAAAGTATCGGTATGGAGGATTTTTCTGCAAGATTAAAGGTAGTATATGATATGTATGATAACAGTAATGAAGAGGTTTCATACAGTGAAGAAATTCTGCAGGAAATGAATAATTACATTTCGGAAAATGATGTTTTAACTGAAGTTAAAGTAGCAGGTGCAAAATATATAAAAAGTAATTATGAACAGTTGAAAAATTAACAGTTCGGTCAATTGACATAGTATATCTTTATATAGTATAATAAATTGATTATTTTATTAGGAGGCGGTATATTTGCGTAAAATTGCAGCAATCTTTATTGTTCTTGCTCTTATTATGACTGTAGCCGTAGCGTGCGGAAATAACGGTGATGAGATTGCAACACAGCCTATAGAAACACAGTACAGCCCTGTCAGTCAGACTACTGTACCGACTTCTGCTGAAGCGGAGGATTCAGCTCCGAGCTATGTTCTTACTACTCAGGCTGACCGCACAGTGCCCTGGGTATCGACTACAAGATTTGAAATAACACAGGCTACTCAGCCTACATCAGCATTATCAGATATATACGGTACAACAGCATCTGTCAGTGGTATATACGGCACCACTGCTTCAGGTACAACCGATTATAACATCTATGTTAATATGGAGGAGATTTCAAGACCTCAGGTCAATACCTCCAATGCTCCTACTTTTGTAACAACAACTGCCGCAAGCACTACATCGGCTGATCCGACAACGGCCACTGCTACTGCTACTACAAAGGCAGATTCAGCTCCGTCAGAGGATTCAAAGCCCGTTCAGCTTCTTGTTAATTCAATTGCATACGGTAACGGTGTAATTTATGTTGAAGTTGATCCCTCAAACTGGAACAGCGGTTTTGTTTCAAAAAGTGATGAAATTTCAGTTAAGGTAAATGGTGAATCTGCCGGCACAGTAAGCTGTAAGATTCCTTCAAATAAAACCGGTGACAACTATGAAATCAAGATTAACCTTACTTCAATTGATGTTCCCGAAGGCTCGACCGTTGAATTTACAATTCCTGCAGGCATTGTAAAAAACAAGGCAGGAAATCAGCATAATTTAAGCTACAGCACTTCAGTTATCGTTGAATAAAAAAGCAAAGCACTCTTCAAGGTGAAAATGTTCACTGAAAAGAGTGCTTTTTTGTTTATCTGCAAACAAGGTTACACATAATAGCAATAACTGATAATGAACTGACGGTGTGATTTATGGCTTCTCTTTTTCGTCTCAGGGGCAGAGCTTTGCAGATAGGCAATCTTTCCCTTTTTACCCTGACCTTCCTTACGGCAATTATGCTTGTTCTAACTGTGAGTCTTTTGCCCGTAATTTATATGAAAGGCGCAGAGCCTTATATCAGAGAATATATCAGCGGCTACGGTATTTATATAAACCTCGGCTTTGCATCTGCTTTCTGTATCTTCATTTTTTCTGTTTCCGGTGCAATGAGACTCGGAGCAAAACGTTTTTTCTTTAAAAAAGCACAGAGAAAAAATCCGACATCAAAAGATATATTTTTTTATTTCAGACCCGGGAAATTTTTAAAGTGTATTTATTATTGCCTCAGAATAGAAATTGTACGTTGTACTGTCTTTCTTTTGTTCCTTTTGCCTTGTGCAATTTGTGTATGGCTGATGTACGTTTTCTCTGTTTCTGGCGTGTCTGCTCTTGTATGTCTTTCACTTTTTGTTACAGCTGTTTGTCTTTTTATAAACGGAACAGCTTTCTATGCACTGTTCTTTTCCTCGTTCTTTCTTTGTGACTACTATTTTATTGAAGGAAGCTTCATATCATTTAAGCATCTTATAGCTTCTTCACAGAAGATGATGCGTAAAAGAAAAAAACTTCTTATGAAGCTCAGACTCAGCTTCATAGGCTGGTTTATTATGTGTATTTTTATTTTTCCACTTCCCTATGTCTGGAGCTATTATAATCAGAGCCTTGCCGTTGCAGCAGAGAATTTTATGGAAGGAAAAAAGGTGTAATCCCTTTACAAACTATTGCCTTTTTGTTATTATATGATAAAGACAAAAGTGAGGTAAATATTATGGAAAACAGGGAGATTTTTATACCGCTTCTTTCGTGGCTTATCGGAGGCTCACGAATCGGCGGAAGCTATAATGCTTATTGCGCCTCTGTCGGCACTGACGGAGAAAAGGGCTGTATAGGCGGTGAAATTTTTAATTACCGTATCTGGATAGAAAAGCTTGATGAACACGAAATTATCAAAGCAGCCGTTTATTACGGTATGAACAGCTTTGATAATCAGAATGAAGACGGTATTTCCGTTGAGGCTTTTGAACTTGAAGAGGAAAGCCGTGAAGAGATTAAAAAATGGATTACGGAAAAGGCAGATGCCTTTTTTGCATAAGAGTTAAGAGGGCGTTTTGCTCTCTTTTTTTCTTTGGAAAACCTGAAAAGTTTTTTCGAGTATTTCGTAGGAAAAAAGAGAAAATCAAAGGAATACGGAGCTTTTCAATTATTGACACGATTCTTACCTTGTTTTTTGACGAAAAACGCAAAAAAACTGTTGACATTTGCTAAAAAATGTTCTATATTGTGTTTTATAAAACATACTCTTATTATGGGGGAGAATGTTGTAATTTTAAATTCGAGCGGGCATGGATTATTCATGCAGGGAAAGGGGTTTATAATGGAAGATAATGTAATTATCCGACTTCAGAATATTTCAAAGAAATTTGAAGATGATGTTATTCTTGACAACATCAACCTTTCAATCAAAGATAAGGAGTTTATGACTTTTCTCGGTCCTTCCGGCTGCGGTAAGACCACAACCTTAAGGATTATCGCGGGATTTCTTGAATCTGACAGCGGCCAGGTTTTGTTTGAAGGTAAAGACATCAATAATCTGCCTCCCCACAAAAGACAGGTTAATACTATCTTCCAGAGGTATGCACTTTTTCCGCATCTTAATGTATATGATAATATAGCTTTCGGTCTTCGTATAAAGAAGATGAAAGAAAAGGATATAAGCAAGAGAGTTCAGGAAATGCTTGAGCTTGTTAACCTCAAAGGCTTCCAGAAGAGAAACATAGCTTCTCTTTCAGGTGGTCAGCAGCAGAGAGTTGCAATTGCAAGAGCTCTTGCCGTTGAACCGCGCGTTCTTCTTCTTGACGAGCCTCTCGGAGCTCTTGACCTTAAGCTTCGTAAGGATATGCAGGTTGAACTTAAGAATATTCAGAAGAGAATGGGTATTACCTTTATTTATGTTACTCACGACCAGCAGGAGGCTCTTTCTATGAGTGATACTGTTGTTGTTATGAATGACGGTAAGATTCAACAGATTGGTACCCCCATAGATATTTATAATGAGCCGAAAAATGCTTTTGTAGCTGACTTTATCGGTGAAAGTAATATTCTTGACGGTGTGATGCTCAACGACTTTAAAGCCAAGTTTTCAGGAGCAGTTTTCCAGTGCCTTGACAAGGGCTTTGCAGTAAATGAATCCGTTGATATCGTTGTGCGTCCCGAGGACGTAGACGTTGTTCCCGTTTCTGAGGGTACAATCAGCGGTGTTATTACCTCAAACACCTTCAAGGGTGTGCACTTTGAAATGATTGTTGATATTGATAATTTCAAGTGGATGATACAGACTACAGATTATTATCCTGTAGGCACAGAAATCGGTATTCAGATTGAGCCCGATGCAATTCACGTTATGAAGAAGAGTGAATATTCGGGTATGTACGGTGACTATAGCTCATTCAGTGATGAGCTTGACCATCTTTCTGATGTTGAACAAGAGGAGGAGTGATAAATGAAGAAAAATTCCCTCGGGAAAAAGCTCATTTCCGCTCCCTATCTTGTATGGGCGGCGCTGTTTATAATTGTTCCGCTGATATTCGTTGTTTATTACTCTGTTTTTGATGCAGACGGTAACTTTACACTCGAATTTGTCAGTGATATAGGTAAATACAAGGATGTTATGCTCAACTCAATATGGCTGGGCTTTATTGCCACGGTCATAAGCCTTCTTCTTGCTTATCCTCTTGCTTATATTATGGCAAGAAGCGGTGCCAATGTTCAGAGAACCATGATGATGCTTGTTATGCTTCCTATGTGGATGAATCTTCTTATAAGAACATACTCTATGATGATTCTTCTTCAGGATACGGGTATTATCAATACTTTTCTTCAGAGCATCAATCTTCCTGCTGTGCATATGATAAATACTCAGGGAGCAGTTGTACTCGGTATGGTTTATAACTATATACCCTATATGATTCTGCCTCTCTATTCTATTATGGCTAAAATGGATCATAACCTTATTGAAGCTGCCGAAGATCTGGGCGCTAATAAGCTTACGGTTCTTAAAAACGTTATATTCCCTCTGAGCCTCCCCGGTGTGGCATCAGGCTTTACAATGGTATTTGTTCCGTCAGTTTCAACCTTCTATATTTCAAAGAAGCTTGGCGGTAATACCTTCTCACTTATAGGTGACGTTATTGAAATGCAGTTCAAGAGCGCCAACAATTATAATTTAGGTGCGGCTCTTTCTCTTGTTCTTATGTTCCTTATTGTTATCTGTATGATGATAATGAACCGTTTCACAGGTGATGAAGATGACGGAGGTGTGCTTATATGAAAACCAGAATGACACCTCTTTCAAAGCTTTATGTAGCTTTTATTATGCTTATTCTTTATGCTCCGATTGTTGTAATGATTATCTTTTCGTTCAACGCCTCGGAAAGCACAAGTGTTATTACCGGCTTTTCTCTTCGCTGGTATGAGTCTCTTCTCAATGACGGCTCAACTATAAAAGCACTTACCAATACGCTCATTCTTGCTGTTTCCTCTTCTTTTATTGCAACGGTTATGGGAACTGCAGCAGCAGTAGGTATTAATGTTTACAAAAACAAATATATCAAAAAAGCAACTATGAGTGTTACGAATATACCTATGATGAATCCTGAAATAGTTACGGGTATATCTATGATGCTGCTCTTTGTTTTCTGTGCTAAGCTTATCGGTGTTACCGATGCGTTGGGCTTTGGTACGATGCTTATTGCACATGTAACCTTTAACCTACCTTATGTAATTCTTTCGGTGCTTCCTAAGCTCCGTCAGCTTGATAAGTATCTTCCCGAAGCTGCCATGGATTTGGGCTGTACATCACTTCAGGCATTTTTCAAGGTTATTCTGCCTTCAATTTCGACGGGTATTTTTTCCGGACTTATGATGTCCTTCACTCTTTCTCTTGATGACTTTGTTATCAGCTATTTTACACAGGGTCCGTCCTTTGAAACACTTCCCATAAGAATTTTCTCAATGACCAAAAAAAGAGTCACACCTGATATGTATGCTCTTTCGACTCTTATTTTTGTTGCTATTCTCTTTCTTCTTGTTCTTCTCAATGTTTCTCAGGTAAGAGGCGAGAAGAAAATGAAGAATAAACTTGACAAGAGGGGGTAAAGTGATGAAAAAGTTATTTTATCTTCTGTCCGTATTTATTCTTTGTATGCTTACAGCAACATCCGTCAGTGCTTACGAAAACGAAGAATGGTACAAGGGTCTTGAAGGCACAACTATCAATGTTTTTAACTGGGGTGAATATATATCTGATACCTACGAGGACGGTCTTCTTGACGTAAACGCTGAATTCGAAAAGCTTACAGGTATCAAGGTGAATTATGTTACCTATGAAAGCAATGAGGATATGTACCCGAAAATCAAGAACGGCGGTGCAAGCTACGATATTATTATTCCGTCGGATTATATGATTGAAAGAATGATATCTGAAGGAATGCTGAAGTCTGTTGACACTGAAAGCCTTCCTAATTATCACTATATATCTGATGCATATAAAAATATGTATTACGATCCTGATAACAGCTTTTCTGTTCCTTATAATGTAGGAATGGTTGGTCTTATTTATAATAAGACAATGGTTGAAGAAGCACCGACTAGCTGGACTGCTATGTGGGATGAGAGATATGAGGGTAAAATCCTTATGATTGACAATCCCCGTGATGCTTTTGCTATTCCGCAGAAAATTCTTGGTTATTCACTTAACTCTACCGATGAAAAAGAGCTTTCTGATGTTGCACAGATGCTTATTGAACAGAAATCACTTCTTCAGGGTTATGTTATGGATGAGATTTTCAATAAGATGGAAAGCGGTGAAGCTGCTCTTGTTCCTTATTATGTAGGCGACTTTGTTCTTATGCAGCAAATTAATCCTGACCTTGAGTTCGTTTATCCTGAAGAGGGCGTAAATATTTTTGTTGATGCGCTTTGTATTCCCGAATGTACTCAGAATTATGAGGGTGCGCTTAAGTATATCAACTTTATGCTTGACCCTGAAATCGGTGTGAGCAATGCTCTTTATATCGGATATGCTACACCGAATAATGGTGTTATGGAGCATCCTGATTATGCAGAAATGAAAAACAACCGTTATCTCTATCCATTGGAGGAGAATATGCCTGACGTAGAGTATTTCCATAATCTCCCTCAGGAAACCCTTTCAAAGATTTCCGATCTCTGGAACGAGATAAGAATTTACGGTACAGATAATACTCATATTTATATCGGCTTTTCACTTGTGGGTGTGGCGGTAGTATTCTCTATGGTTAAGAAGGCTATTACCAAAAAGCGCCGTGAATACTGGTATGATTTTCCGGAAAACTAAGTAATTAAAAAAATTAAGAATAAAGGCTGCAGATGTAAAGCGGTCTTTATTTTTTTGCTCGTAAGGAAATTAAGAAAGGCAAAATTAATTATAAAGATAAAGCAAAAGAGAAGTTACAAGAGAAGGTAAAGCTGTTAATCTTACATTTTGTAAAAGATAAAAGCAGGATGAATATACATCCTGCTATAAATCATTTTATCATTTCCTGAAATTCTTCTTCGCTTATAACTGTAACACCGAGGTCGTTAGCTTTTTTCAGCTTGCTTCCGGCATCTTCACCGGCAAGAACATAAGTGGTTTTCTTTGAAACAGATGAAGAAGCCTTACCTCCGAAGGATTCTATTACCTTTGTTGCTTCGCTTCTTGTCATAAGCGAAAGTGTACCGGTCAGAACGAATGTCTTGCCTTCAAAACGAAGGTCAACTATTTCCTTATGACTTTCCATATTGACACCGAGCTCTTTAAGCTTTTCAATCAGCTCAATGCTTTCGGGGTGTGAGAAAAATTCTTTTACGCTCTTTGCCATTATTTCACCGAAGCCCTCGATTTCACCGATTTCCTCTTCAGTAGCTGAAATGAGCTTGTCCATTGAGCCGAAACGGTCACTTAAAAGCTTGCCTGCCTTCTGACCGATATGTCTGATACCTAAAGCAAATATAAGCTTTGAAAGGTCATTGCCCTTGGATCTTTCAGCAGCATCAATCAGATTCTGCGCACTTTTTTCACCCATACGCTCGATTTTTGCAATATCATCTTTATTAAGAGTGAAGATATCGGCTGCTGTTTTTATAAGCCCCTCATTTACTAGTGTCTCTAATACAGCGGTGCCGAGACCTTCAATATCCATAGCATCTCTTGAACAGAAATGAATGAGATTACGAAGAAGCTGATTGGGACAGTCGGGATTACAGCATCTGAGAGCAGCTTCACCCTCTTCTCTTACAACCTTGCCGCCGCATGAGGGGCAGATATCCGGAATACGGTAGGGGACGGCGTTTTCACCGTGGCTTACAACCGAGAGAACCTCAGGAATAATATCTCCTGCTTTTCTTATTATAACTCTGTCACCGATACAGATACCTTTTTCATCAATAAAATCCTGGTTGTGCAGAGTCGCTCTGCTGACGGTTGTACCTGCAAGAAGAGTAGGCTCAAAAATGCCTGTGGGAGTAAGGACACCGGTTCTGCCGACATTGATTTCGATATCAAGAAGAACTGTTTCTTTTTCTTCGGGAGGATATTTGAAAGCAAGTGCCCACTTGGGGAACTTTGCTGTTGAGCCTAACTGTTCTCTTTGTGAAAAATTATCAACCTTGATAACTGCGCCGTCAATATCAAAGGGGAGAGTACCTCTTGCTTCACCGATACGGTTGATTTCATCAATCACCTCTTCGATATTATTACATTCCTTATAGAAGGGAACGGTATTGAAGCCGAGAGATTTTATAAAATCAAGGCTTTCCTTGTGAGAGCTGAGCTCCTTGCCTTCAATGCGCTGAATATTGAAAAGAAAAATATCAAGCTTTCTCTGACTTGTGACTTTAGGATTCTTCTGCCTGAGAGAGCCTGCTGCAGCATTACGGGGATTTTTGAAGGTTTTTTCACCCTTTAATTCCTGCTCCTTTACAAGCTCGGTGAAGGTATCACGGGGCATATAAACCTCACCTCTTACCTCTAAAAGAGGAAGGTCAGTTTCCAGCCTTAAAGGAATTGAGCGTACGGTACGAAGATTTGCACTTACATCTTCACCGATTCGTCCGTCACCTCGTGTAGAGCCTCTTACAAAAAGTCCGTTTTCATATTCAAGTGAAACAGAGAGTCCGTCGATTTTCGGCTCAACTACATATTTCGGTGAAGGAACAACATTTTTTACTCTTGTGTCAAAGGCTTTTACATCATCAAAGCTGAAGGCATCCTGAAGACTTTCCATAGGTACTGTATGCTCGACGGGAGTGAACTGACCGTCAGCTTTACCGCCTACACGGTGTGTAGGGGAGTCTGCTGTGAGAAGCTGCGGGAATTTTTCTTCAATATCAATAAGCTCATGAAGAAGACGGTCATATTCGAAGTCTTCAATTTCGGGCTCATCGTTTTCATAATATTTTTTGTTGTGGTAATTTATTATTTCACGAAGCTCCTCAGCTCGTTTTTTATTTAATTCAAAATCAGTCATAATTACCCTCTTTTCAGCGTTCCGTCAAGAAATTCATTTTTAAACCATACATCGTTAATTGTGAACTCTTTGCCGTTAAGATATGCGAGACTGCCGGCATCGGTAGTGAAATCGAAAATAAGCTTATATGAGCAAAGGCACTGCTTTTTATAGCCTGTCTTTTTATTAAGCTCATTTGTACCGTATTTTCCGTCACCTAAAAGCGGATGTCCTATAGAGGCAAGATGAGCTCTTATCTGATGTGTCCGGCCTGTAAGCAGGTCTACCTCAAGAAGACTAAGACCGTCATTATATCCTAAAACTTTATACTTTGTTCTTATAAGCTTAGAGCCGTCAGTGCTTTTTTTCGAGACAAAAACCTTATTCTTTTTCTCGTCCTTGATAAGGTAGCCTTCAAGAAGCTCACTATCCTTACTCATCTTACCGTGTACAATACAAAGGTAGATTTTATGTAATTCTCTGTCCTTCATTTTCTGATTCAGAACACGAAGTGCTTCAGCTGTTTTGGCACAGATTACAATACCGCTTGTATTTCTGTCTATACGGTTTACCAGAGCTGGTGCAAAGGATGTTTCTTCATCGGGATGCCACTGACCTTTTTCAAAGAGATAGCGCTTGACTCTTGTAATAAGAGTGTCAACATATTCTGTTTCATCGGGGTGTGAAAGAAGACCGACCTTTTTGTTCAGGAGAATTACATTTTCATCCTCGTAAACTATATCTATATTTTTGGATGCAGACATAAAATCATAGACGGTCTCTTTTTTTTCAAAGAACTCGTCATTGATATACATATCAACCTTGTCACCGACATTAAGGCGGGTAGATATCTCTGCTCTTTTGCCGTTGACCTTTATGCGCTTGATTCTTATGTACTTATACATAAGTGCCTTTGGCAGCTTAGGACAGGATTTAGTCAGAAACTTGTCAAGTCTCTGGTCGGCATCGTTTTTTTCTATTGTAAAGCTTTTCAAAGTTAAATACCTCGTAAAATTAGTTCAGAATATTATATCATAAAACTCTTATTCTAGCAAGTCGTAAAAACAGATTTGGTTTGTAAGACGATAGTATTTTCATTATATCCTGTTTGTAGATATTACCGCCTAGAATATCACCGTTTGCACTGAAACAAACTGCACGGATATCTGACGGATCTTCCCGATACGGATTTTTATATTTATTGCTTAAATCGAAATATTCGCTAAGATATTTAAGCGCATTTCCGCTTGGGAATATCATATTTCCTTCGCCCGTTTCAATGCCGATCTGATTGAATTCGTCAAGAATCTCTTTTGTTCTGTTGTTATAGGGATTGTCCGCTTCAGGACTTACAAGCCAGGCAGGGTGAACCTGAATTTTTATATTACTTTCTTTTATCGCCTTTGCAAAAAACTTAACATATTCAAGAGGTATTGTTTCCTGATGGAAGGCATCAACTGAAAGTAATATTTCATTCACACCGCTTTCGGTTATCTTTTGAGCTACAGATTTTATATTTCGAAAATCTTTACTGAAATAACCGTTGGTTATAAGTTGTCTTTTCGGGATATTCATTTCTTTAGCTGCTTTATGTATTTCACAAACGGTTTCAGGGTAGAGTAACGGTTCACCGCCAAAGGTCATAACAGATGATATGTTATATTCTTCGGCAATTCTGCGCACAGCATCTGCCGATAAATTCTTATCTATATTATCTGAACTTTTATGTTCACCTTGAGAACAGTGTTTGCATTTTCCTGTACAAGCCATAGTAACTACAAACTCTATTCGATTAAGATTTTTAAGGTATCTGTTCATTTGATTTCTCCCTTAAATTTGTTATATATTCATCAGCTTCTTCTCTAGACTTGAATATTATTACTTCTTTTTCTGCTTTGTATTTCTCTAAAAGCTCATAAATGTACGGTAAAGTGTCTTTTGGAAAATCTTCAATGAACTGTCTGAATTCACTGTCGAGCTCTGTTTCGGTCCAGGGCATTTCATAACGCTCTTTTCCTATTCTGTCTGTTACACCCTGTATGCAGACCTCTGTAGGAAGATCAAAGAGAAAAACCGTGTCACATTCTTTAAGGCGCAATTCAATTGTCCTTTTGTAGTTTCCGTCTATTATCCATTCAGGCAAAGAGAAAATCTCTGTTATTCTGCTGTCAAAATCTTCCCTTGAAATATGAGTTTTATCAGGCTTATGCCATATTGCATCAAGATAATATAACGGTAATCCTGTGTATTTATTAAGCTTTTCTGCAAAGGTTGTTTTGCCTGAGCCCGGGCAGCCTATTACGATAACTTTTTTCATATTCTTATCCTCATAAATATATATGTATAAAAATATTATCACTCTGTTTATTGAAAGTCAACTGCACTATCGACAATAAAGAGGCAGAGTATAGTCTGTTTTACACCTTAATCTGTTTGTGAAAAACTCTAAAAAAAGTAAAAACGAAAAAATACTTTTTGTTTAATGTAAAAAAATTCTCTTTTATCCAATAATATCATTAAATAAATACTTGATTTTATAGGTCTGTAGTGATAAAATAATAAGGTATTTTTATCAGTCAAGTAACTGATATTACCAAAAGTCTTTTTTAAGGGGTAATGATTAAATGGAAAGAAAAGTAGGTACCGTTTCAAGAGGCATCCGTTGTCCTATCATCCGTGAAGGCGACGATCTTGCACAAATCGTATGTGACAGTGTAGTAGAAGCTGCTGAAAGCGAGGGCTTTGCTCTTCGTGATAAGGACGTAGTTGCAGTTACAGAATCAATTCTTGCAAGAGCCCAGGGTAACTATGCTTCCGTAGAAGCTATTGCTAAAGACGTCAAAGAAAAATTAGGCGGTGAAACAGTGGGTGTTATTTTCCCCATTCTTTCAAGAAACCGTTTTGCTATCTGTCTCAGAGGTATTGCAATGGGCTGTAAGAAGATTGTTCTTATGCTCAGCTATCCCAGTGATGAGGTCGGTAATCATCTTCTCACATATGACCAGCTTGATGAGGCAGGCGTAAATCCTTACAGTGATGTACTCACTCTCAGTAAATACCGTGAGCTTTTCGGTGAAAACAAGCATGAATTTACCGGAGTTGATTATGTGGATTATTATTCACAGCTTATCAGAGATTGCGGTGCAGAGGTTGAGGTTATCTTTGCTAATCAGGCAAAGGCTGTTCTTGAGTATACTGATTGTATTCTCAACTGTGATATTCACACAAGAGCACGTACAAAGAGACTTCTCTTAGCTGCCGGTGCAAAGGTTGTCTGCGGTCTTGACGAGATTCTTACATCTTCAATTGACGGCAACGGCTTTAATGAAAACTTCGGTCTTCTCGGCTCAAACAAGTCAACGGAAGACACTGTAAAGCTTTTCCCGAGAGAGTGCAATGATTTTGTAAACAGAACTCAGAAGCTTCTTATTGAAAAGACAGGAAAGCATATTGAAGTAATGGTTTACGGTGACGGCGCATTCAAGGATCCTCAGGGTAAAATCTGGGAGCTTGCTGACCCCTGCGTATCACCGGGATATACAGAAGGACTTAAGGGCACACCCAACGAGCTCAAGCTCAAGTATCTCGCTGACAACGATTTCAAGGGTCTCAGCGGTCAGGAGCTTAAGGATGCTATTTCAAAGAGAATTGCAGAAAAGGGTGATGCAAGCCTTGTAGGTAATATGGCTTCACAGGGCACAACACCGAGACAGTTTACCGATCTTATCGGTTCACTCTGCGACCTTACCAGCGGTTCAGGCGACAAGGGTACACCTGTAGTTCTTGTTCAGGGATATTTTGATAATTATACAAACTGATGATTAAAGCTGAATAATATATCGGGAGGAATTGAAAATGGATACCAATGTAAGACCGGATACTATGGAACGAATCACTACAAAAGAATTAGCTGAAGCATTTATTGACGAGCAGGTAAAAGCTGTCCGTGAGCAGGTTGGGGATAAGAAGGTTCTTCTTGCTCTTTCAGGTGGCGTTGATTCATCTGTAGTTGCAGCTCTTCTTATTAAAGCTATCGGCAGACAGCTCGTTTGCGTACACGTTAATCACGGCCTTATGCGTAAGGGTGAAAGTGAAAATGTTATTGAGGTTTTCCAGAAAGGTCTCGACGCAAATCTTATTTATGTTGATGCAACAGACCGTTTCCTCGGTCTTCTCGAGGGTGTATCTGACCCCGAAAGAAAGAGAAAGATTATCGGCGGAGAATTTATTAAGGTTTTTGACGAAGAAGCTGCAAAGCTTGATGGAATTTCTTTCCTTGCACAGGGTACAATCTATCCCGATATTCTTGAAAGTGTGAAGCAGGCAGAAGGCAAAAAAGCCGTAAAATCACATCACAATGTGGGTGGACTTCCCGAAGATATGGAGATGGAGCTTGTAGAGCCTGTTAAGCTTCTCTTTAAAGATGAGGTACGTGTTGTTGGTGAAGCTCTCGGTCTTCCTCATGAAATGGTATACCGTCAGCCCTTCCCCGGTCCCGGACTCGGTGTTCGTTGTCTTGGTGCAATTACCCGTGACCGTCTTCATGCACTCAGAGAAGCTGATGCAATTCTTCGTGAAGAATTTGACAAAAACGGTCTTGCTGAAAAGGTATGGCAGTATTTTATTGCAGTGCCTGATATGAAGAGTGTTGGTGTAAAAGATGACAGCAGATATGAAGGCTGGCCCGCAATTATCAGAGCAGTCAACACCAAGGATGCTATGACAGCAACAATTGAAGAAATTCCCTACAGTGTTCTTCATAATGTAACTCAGAGAATAACAAATGAAGTAGACGGAATCAACCGTGTACTTTTCGACCTCACTCCGAAGCCAACCGGCACAATTGAGTGGGAATAATCCTAAACATTATATATATATAGTATATAATATTTAAATATATAGCTAATACAAAATAAAAATTCAAAGGCACAAAGCTTAGCTTTGTGCCTTTATATTATATTACTTTATTTTAGTTTACC
>JAZRQQ010000030.1:0-13245 GCA_045649935.1 Acutalibacteraceae bacterium
TTCCTGTGCTGTTTTACTTGTCGAAAAAGTATTTTCGGCAAACCGGGAGACTGCCGAGAAAGTTACAAGATGCCCTTTTCTTCACTCCGGAGGCGTACAGAGGTACTCCGAGAGGGTGAAAAAAGGGCAAAACAATGCAAAAACGGACGAAATTCGATGTTTCGTCCGTTTTTATAGCTTACTTGCTTTATCTTTAATCCCTGAAAATTTATATATTTTTTGGCATTGTTGTTCTTGTGACTTTATCGACAGTCTGACAGCACAGGATTTCCTGTGCTGTTAATTTTTTATTGCATTTCAAAGGCGCCCGTATAAAGCTGATAGTATTTGCCGCCCTTATCAATAAGAGACTGATGATTTCCTTCTTCTATAATTTCGCCCTTTTCAAGAACAATTATGTTCTCTGAATTACGGACAGTAGAAAGACGGTGGGCAATAACAAATACGGTTCTGTCTTCCATAATTGAGTCCATACCGATTTCTATAAGACGTTCGGTTCTTGTGTCAACAGAGGAGGTTGCCTCGTCGAGAATAAGAAGGGGAGCACCGGCAATAGCAGCTCTTGCTATGTTGATAAGCTGAGCCTGTCCTACACTGATGTTTACTCCGTCACCTCTGATTTCAGACTGATAGCCCTCGGGAAGCTTTTCAATGAAGGAGTGTGCGTTGGCAATCTTTGCCGCTTCAACAACCTCTTCGTCTGTAGCGTCGAGTCTGCCGTAACGGATGTTGTCGGCAATGGTACCTGCAAAGAGCTTTGTATCCTGAAGCACCATAGCCATTGAGTGTCTCAGATCATCCTTTCTGATGTCCTTTATGTTGATACCGTCATAGGTGATTTCACCCTTATCAAGCTCATAGAAACGGTTGATAAGATTGGTTATGGTTGTCTTACCTGCACCTGTTGAGCCTACAAAAGCTGTTTTTGTACCGCTTTCGGCTATGACGGAGACATTCTTCAGAACCTCGGTGCCCTCAACATAGGAGAAGGTTATATCCTTAACGTCGATTTCACCCTTGAGAGGAACATATCTGCTGCCGTTTTCTTCAGGTACCTTCCATGCAAGAACGCCTTCCTTTTCTTCTGTTTCGACGTCCTCACCCAATGAGTTCTTAAGAAGACGGACGAGTGTTACCTTGCCTTCATCGGTTTCGGTGGGTGTGTCGAGAATTTCGAAAACTCTTTCTGCACCTGCAAGGGCTGAAATAAGAGTGCTGTAGCAGGAGGCAATCTGTGCAATGGGAGTGCCGTAGGTCTTGGATTTATCAAGATAGGTGGTAAGAGTACCGATATTCATTGCACCCTTCATAACAAGCTTTGCACCGAGGAAAACAACGATAGCGTAATTTATTCTTGTTATAAGAGACATAAGCGGACCCATAAAGCCGCCGATGATATTTGCCTTGACACCGATTTTACGGTAGTTTTCGTTAAGCTCGCTAAAGCCTGCCTTGGTAATATCCTCGTGGCAGAAAAGTTTAACGTTCTTGATTCCGCGGATATATTCTTCAACATAGCCGTTGACCTCACCAATGGCCTTCTGCTGCTTCTTGAAAAGAGGGGAGCACTTGCTTGTGATAATCATAACCGTAAGGAACATAAGAGCAACGGCAACGGTTATGGTAAGTGTGAGGCTCCAGGAAGCCCAGAGCATAAATCCGATAGTAAGAACAGCCGAAATTGTAGAGGTGATAAGGGTAGGCAGAGTACTGCTTACAAGGTCACTGACACGGCTGATATCGTTAGTGAAGCGGCTCATAATTTCACCGGTTTTTCTTTTGTCAAAGAACTCAACGGGAAGTCCCTGAATGTGATTGAATAAATCACGGCGCATATTTGTAAGAGTCTTGGCAGATACATAGAGCATAATTCTTGTATAAGCAAGATTGAATGCAGATGAGAAGAAGAAGCCTATTGCCATAAAGAAGAGCCATTTCGTAATGACGGAAAGGGAAGCAGAGATATCTGCAGCCTTTGTAATAACGGCCTCTTCAATTGCAGAAATAACGGGAATCATTGCAAGGGAAGCAGCAAAGCTTGAAACAGTAGTAAGGACAACCATTACGGCAACAAGAATAATAAGCTTTTTAAAGGGTGCAAGATAGCCTATAAGACGTGAGGTTGCGTTCTTTATATTCTTGGGCTTATTCTTTTTCTTTTCTTCCTCTTTCTTTTCTCTTTCTTTTCTTTGCTCTTCTGTTTCGTTTTCGGGTATTTTCTTACCCTTTCTTCTTGAAGCTTTTTTCTTCTTCTCTGTTTTTTCAGATAAGACTTCTTTTTCAGCTTCTTCGGTTACGGTTTTTTCTGCTTCTTCAGAAAGATTTTCTATGATTTCTTCATTTTCTTTGTTCAAAGGGGTCTTGTTCATTGAGCCAACACTCCTTCCTGCTGTGAAACAAAGATTTCACGGTAGACAGCACTCTTTTCTCTAAGCTCATCGTGGGTGCCCATACTTTCAATCTTACCGTTTTCCACAACTATAATTCTGTCAGCGTCCATAATGGAGGTAATACGCTGAGCAATAATAATCTTGGTAATGTTCTTGTAGTCTTCACCTCTGAGAGCCTGTCTGATTTTAGCATCAGTTGCAGTGTCAACGGCACTTGTACAGTCATCAAGAATAAGAATCTTCGGCTTTTTGAGAAGAGCTCTTGCTATGCAGATTCTCTGTCTCTGTCCGCCTGAAAGATTGTTACCGCCCTGACCGAGCTCCGTATCGTAGCCCTTTTCGAATTCAGAGATAAAGCCGTGAGCCTGTGCATCTTCGGCTGCCTTCATAACCTCCTCGTCGGTAGCATCAAGTCTGCCCCAACGGATATTTTCCATAATAGTACCGGAGAAAAGAAGATTCTGCTGAAGAACAACGGAAATCTCACCTCTGAGATTTTTGAAGGTATAATCCTTTACGTTTCTTCCGCCTACAAGAATTTCACCCTCGTTTACGTCATAAAGACGGGGGATAAGCTGAATAAGGGTGGATTTGGAAGAGCCCGTTGAGCCGATGATGCCGATGGTTTCACCGGCTTCAATACGGAGATTTATACCGTCGAGGATATTCTTTACAGCTGAGCTGTCATATCTGAAGGTTGCATTTCTGTATTCAATGCTTCCGTCAGCAACGGTAAGAGACGGGTCGGCATCCTTATCGCTTACGGCAGGCTCCTGCTTGAAGATTTCACCGATACGGTTGATGGAAGCCTTTGAAACGAACATACTTACAAAGACCATAAGCACCATCATAAGTGAAGAAAGAACCTGAGTGATATAGGAAAGGAAGGTAGACATCTCACCGGTTGTAAGTCCTGATTCACCCTCCATAATAAGGGCACTGCCGCGCCACATGGTAAATACCATACAGCCGTAAACCACAAGCATAATTGCAGGACTTATGTAAAGAACAAGAGACTGAGCTCTGATGTTCATTTTCATAACCTCTTCGTTTACCTTCTGGAACTTTTCTTTTTCGAAATCTTCACGTACAAAGGATTTTACAACTCTGATTCCGTTGATATTGCCTCTTAAAACACCGTTGAATCTGTCTGTTGTCTGAAGCATTTTTCTGAACAGAGGTACAGCCATATAACCCATAATAACAAGAACGATTACAATTACGGGAAGGGCAATATAGAACATAGAAGAAAGCTCCTTGCTTATGCTTATTGCATACTGAAGGGCAGTAACGAGCATAAGGGGACCCTTGATGAATGTGACGATAGTATTCTTATAGGTATTCTGAATCATTGAAACGTCACTTGTCATTCTTGTGATAAGAGTGGAAATCTTGAGCTTATCGATATTTTCAAAGGATAAGTCCTGAATTTTATTGAACAGCTCACGGCGCATATTGGCACCGAATCCCATACTTGCAATTGAAGAGCATCTTGCTGCAATATAACCGATAATAAGGGTTGCAGAACAGAGAAGAAGCATTTCAATAAGCTTTTTCACAAGCTGGTCTGTAACGAGCTCAGGTGAGATACCGTCGGCTCTTATGCTCATAAGTATATCTATAACGTTACCCATTGCCTTCGGGATTTTCAGCTCTACGACAACATCTAGATAAATCATAACAGGACACAGAATTGTCAGCAGTCTGTAGCCTTTGGTGTAGGCAAGAATTCTTTTTACCAAAAGGCATACCTCCTTTGTTTATATAAATTAAGGCTGCTACTGTTGTAACAGCCCGTTTTTCAGAAAATAATTGCATTTGCAAGAGCAAAATAAATTACAAGTGAAATTGTATCCACAAGGGTTGTGATAAGGGGACCTGCCATAAGTGCAGGGTCAAGCTTGAGAAGCTTTGCCACAATGGGAAGGGTACAGCCTATTGTCTTGGAAACCATAACAACAACTGCAACGGCAAGGGAGACAACGAGTATAACACTGTCTGCCACGTCATTGCCTGTGGCAAGTCTTATAATAAGCATTCTTCCGTAGTTGGCAATACCTAAGATAATACCGACCATAAGGGAAACACGGACTTCCTTCCAGAGAATCCTGAAATAGTCCTTTATTCTGAGCTCATCAAGGGCAAGACCACGGATAACGAGGGTGGAAACCTGATTACCCGAGTTACCGCCCGTACCCATAAGCATAGGAATACAGGCTGTAAGTCCTGCAACAACGGCAAGCTTATTTTCAAAGCCCTCAATAATCTGCCCTGTAATTGTTGAGGCAATCATAAGCACAAGAAGCCATGGAATACGATTCTTTGCAAGAGTGAAGACACCTGTTTTAAGATATTCGTCTTCAGAGGGAGTAAGAAGAGCCATCTTTTCAAAGTCTTCCGTAGCCTCTTCGTCAATAATATCAACGATGTCGTCAATGGTGATAATACCGACAAGGCGGTTTTCATTATCTACAACGGGTACGGAAAGAAGGTCGTATTTTTTTGCAGCTGCTGCAACCTCTTCCTGGTCATCTGTTGTATGAACAAAAATAAGCTGTTCGTCATCGGACATAATATCCGTAAGGAAAGTATCCTCATCACTTAAGATAAGACGTCTCAAGGGGATAGTACCCACAAGATGACGCTTATCGTCAATAACATAGCAGGTGTAGATAGTTTCTTTGTCAACACCTGTTCTGCGGATGCTCTTGATAGCCTCCGCAACGGTGAGCCTGTCGTGAAGCTCAACCATTTCGATTGTCATTACGCTTCCGGCGGAACCGTCGGGATATTTCAGAAAGCGATTGATGATTTCTCTTGTTTCCTTATCCGTATTGGCAAGAACACGTCTTACTATATTGGCAGGAACCTCTTCAAGGAAGTCAACGGCATCGTCCACGTAAAGATCGTCCATAAGACGTTCAATTTCGCTGTCCGTAATGGACTGAACGATAACGGTCTGCTTGTCTGTATCAAGGTAAGAGAAAACATCGGCTGAAATATCTTTGGGCAGAATACGGAAAATCTTAACGGCAATTTTATCGTCGTCAAGGTCAGTAATGAATTCCGCAATATCCGGATATGCCATATCCGAAAGCTCCTGCTTCAGTTCCCAGAGCATATTTTTGGCAAGAAGTCTGTAAAGACTTCCGAATCCGTTCTCATTCATTTTTTTCACCGACTTTCTGTTTCTTTCAGCGGAAAAGAGTCAGTTTCTTCCGCCTCAGCAAAGTCCTGTCAGTGCGGCAGGACACTGCTTTGAATTGTTGCTACGCCCTTTAGGTTTACTATCGCTGCTATCCATGCAGTTTCCCACCTCCAAAAAATAAAATGATAGTCATCCATAACTTTTATTATACATTATTATGCTTGGTAAAGTCAATAAAATAACGCCTCTTTTTTACGGAGGCGTTAAATTTTTATTCGAGCTCAAAGGCACCGGTATAGAGCTGATAGTATTTGCCTTTTTTTGCAATAAGGTCATCGTGAGAGCCTCTTTCGATGATTTCTCCCTTTTCAAGAACCATTATTACATCGGAATTCTGTACCGTTGAAAGACGGTGGGCAATAACGAAAACCGTTCTGCCCTTCATAAGAGCATCCATACCCTTCTGTACCAGAGCTTCCGTACGGGTATCGATTGAAGAGGTAGCTTCGTCAAGAATCATTACCGGCGGGTCAGCAACGGCTGCTCTTGCAATTGAAATAAGCTGTCTCTGACCTTGTGAAAGGTTAGCACCGTTGCCTGTGAGCATAGTGTCATAGCCCTGAGGAAGTCTTGAGATAAAGGAGTGTGCGTTGGCTTTTTTTGCAGCCTCGATAATCTCTTCATCGGTGGCATCAAGATTTCCGTAACGGATATTTTCCTTTACAGTGCCTGTAAAAAGATTGGTGTCCTGTAAAACGATACCGAGTGAACGGCGCAGATCGTTCTTTTTTATTTTGTTGATATTTATACCGTCATATCTTATCTTACCGTCAGCAATATCGTAAAAACGGTTGATAAGGTTGGTTATGGTTGTCTTACCTGCACCCGTAGCGCCTACAAAGGCAACCTTCTGTCCCGGCTCAGCATAGAGAGTGATGTTTTTCAGAACGGTCTTATCCTCGGTATAACCGAAGTCGACGTCATACATTCTTACTTCACCCTCAAGCTTCTGATAGGTGATTGTGCCGTCGCTGTGGGGATGCTTCCATGCCCACATACCCGTATGCTCTTTTGTTTCGGTGATTTCACCGTTTACGGTCTTTGCGTTTACAAGAGTAACATAGCCTTCGTCCTTTTCCTTTTCTGTGTCAAGGACCTCAAAAATTCTCTTTGCACCTGCCATAGCCATAACAACACTGTTAAGCTGCATAGAAATCTGATTGACGGGCATTGTAAAGGATTTTGAAAGCTGAAGGAAGGAAGCAACATTACCTGCTGTGATGCTGAGAACACCTGCTTTTATAAGGAAGGATGTAAGACCTGTTGCTGCTTCGGGGTTTACCTTGGCTGAAAAAACAGCAAGGACACAGCCGATAATTGCAATGATAACATACTGAAGGTGACCGAGATTATTGTTTATGGGACCGAGCATATTTACAAAATTGTTGGCACGGTATGTGTTTTCGAAAAGGGCATCGTTCTTTTTGTCGAATTCCTCTTTGGTTTTTTCTTCGTGACAGAAAACCTTTATAACCTTCTGTCCGGTAATCATTTCTTCGATATAACCGTTTACGTCACCGATGGATTGCTGCTGTTTTACGAAATATCTGCCGCTCTGACCTGCAACCTTTGCAGTAACCTTCATCATCACAAGTATGCATACAATGACAACAAGGGTGAGAGGCACACTCAGAGTGACCATAGCCGTAAAGGTGGAAATGATTGTTACAGCTGAGGATATAACCTGAGGTACGGTCTGTGAAATCATCTGACGCAGAGTATCTATGTCATTGGTATAACGGCTCATAATATCGCCGTGGCTGTTGGCATCGAAGAATTTTACGGGAAGAGTCTGCATATGGGTGAACATTTCGTCTCTTATTTTTTTAAGCACACCCTGAGCAATTCTTACCATAATAAAGTTATAGGTAAAGGTAGAAACAATACCTACAAAGAAAATGCCCGCCATTTTAAGAAGCATAGAGAGAAGGGGAGCAAAATCAGCACTTCCGTCAGAAAGCATAGGTGTAATAAAATCGTCAATAAGCGAGCCGATAAAAAGTGAAGAGTAAACATTGGCAATACTTGAGGTGAAGATGCAGATTGCAACCAAAACCATAAGTATTTTATGCTTGCCGCTTATATAACCGAGAAGTCTTCTGATAACACCGAAGTCCATTTTCTGACCTTCAAGCTTTATGGGAGTGCCGCCGTGTCTGTTGGGACCGGGACCTCTCATGGGAGGGGGTGTTCTTGTATTCTGATTACTCACCGTCATTTCCTCCCTTCGTCTGTGCGTAATAAACCTCTTTGTAAATATCGTTGCTTTCGAGTAATTCATTGTGTGTTCCGAAGCCTGAAATCTTACCGCCGTCAAGGACGATAATTTTATCTGCGTTTTCAATTGAAGAAATACGCTGTGCTATGATAATCTTTGTGGTTTCGGGAATATATTCGGCAAATGCCTTTCTTATAAGTGCGTCAGTTCTTGTGTCAACGGCACTGGTTGAGTCATCGAGAATAATAATCTTAGGCTTTTTGAGAAGTGAACGGGCAATACAGATTCTCTGCTTCTGACCGCCTGAAACGTTGGTGCCTCCCTGCTCAATATAGGTGTCATATCCCTCTTCTCTTTCGGAAATAAAGGGATCTGCCTGAGCAAGACGGCAAGCCTCTCTGATTTCTTCATCCGTTGCATTTTCGTCACCCCAACGGAGGTTGTCACTGATTGTGCCCGAGAAAAGAACATTTTTCTGTAAAACCATTGCAACCGCATTACGCAGAGTATCAAGGTCATATTCTCTTACATCTCTTCCGCCGACCTTTACCGAGCCCGTTGTTACGTCATAAAGACGGGGGATAAGCTGTACAAAGGTAGTCTTTGAAGAACCCGTTGAACCGATAATACCTACAGTTTCACCGGCATTGATTTTAAGATTTACTCCGGAAAGGCAGAGTCTGTCCTTATCCCCTGAATAGCTGAAGCCTGCATCGGTGAATTCAATTGAGCCGTCGGCAACCTCTGTGACTGCATTTTCGGGAGAACGCAGGTCGCTTTCCTCGTCAAGCACCTGACAGATTCTTTCACCCGATGCTCTTGACATTGTAAGCATAACAAAAATCATTGAAAGCATCATAAGGGTTGAAAGTATCTGCATAGTGTAGCTCAGAAGAGAGAAAAGGTCACCTGTTGTCATATCCGAGGCACCTGTTTTAACGATAAGATTTGCACCGAACCAGGCAATAAGAAGCATTGAAAGGTAGGTGCTGAATTGCATAACGGGAGCATTGAAGGCAATAATTGTTTCGGCCTTCTTGCTGTCAGAGTAGATTGTGCCCGAAACATCGGTAAACTTTTCTGTTTCTTCTTTTTCTCTTACGAAGCTTTTTACAACTCTGATACCGTGAAGATTTTCATTTACAACGGTATTGAGCTTATCGTAGGTCTTGAAAACTCTTTTAAAAATAGGATGGGCTCTTGAAATAATGAAGCCCAGAGCAAGAGCAAGAAAGGGTATAACGCAGACAAAAATAAGAGATATTTTTGCGTTTACTCTGAAAGCCATAATAAGAGAGAAAACAAGCATAGCGGGAGAACGAACGGCAATTCTTATAATCATCTGAAAAGAGTTCTGAAGATTGGTAACATCCGTTGTAAGTCTTGTTACAAGACCTGAGGTTGAGAATTTGTCGATGTTTGCAAAGGAGAAGCTCTGAATATTATGAAACATATCGTGACGCAGATTCTTTGCAAAGCCTGCAGATGCTCTTGCGGCAAAGGTGCCCGCTGCAATACCGAAGGAAAGGCTGAGCGCACACATAACTACAAGAAGCAGGCCTGTTTTTATAACATAAGGCAGGTCACTTCTGTAAATTCCCTCATCAATAAGCTTACCCATAAGATAAGGGATAAAGACCTCCATAACAACCTCCATTGCTACGGTAACAGGAGAGAGTAAAGCATCCTTTTTATACTCTCTTACACATTTTGCAAGGCGTTTAATCATTTTTCGTATCATTCCTTTCCAGATTACTGTTTATTTTTTCGAGGACACGGAAGAAAATATCCATTTCTTCGTCTGTGATGCCCTCCTTCATTTTTGTATCAAGCCGTGAAAAAGCCTCCTCAACGACACCTTGTATTTCAAGTGATTTGGGAGTAAGTGTGATTTTTTTGAGTCTTGCATCATAGGGGACACTTTCTCTTACAATAAGACCGTTATCCTCCATAAGCGAAAGAATATTGCTTGCCGTTGAACGGCGTATGTCGAATTCTTTTTCAAAGTCCTTCTGAAAAACATCTCTGTGACGGTTATTGTAGAAGAAGCCTACAGCCCAGCCGTGGGTACCCGTCATTTTTTCAACGTAGCTTTTTGTTGCATCGTTATCCATATATCTTCTGACGATACGGGATGTCCGGTGCAGCTCGAAATCCATTCTCCGTTTTTCCATAAATAAGCTCCATATGTAATTTCTGTTCAGATTTGTCAGTCTGTGAATTGTTAGCCGCCTAACATACATCTGAATTATATATTTTTCACTTTTAATTGTCAACGGAAAAGTGGAGAATTTTTGTTCTGAATATGAACTTTTTTCGGATTAATTAACACTGTTAAGTTGTTTTTAAGGTTCATTTAAGTTGAAGACGTATTCTCATATACGGTAATAATAGAAAAATGTGTTTTTTTATAAAAAAATACTATCCGGAAAGGTTATATTTGTGCAAAAATAAAACCGATTTACTCTTGAATAATAATGTATACTGTGGTATATTGTTTAACAGTGTTAAATAATCGGAAAGGTGGGCAATTATGGATACCGCTTTACTGACAAGAGAACTGCTTGATTCTTTCAATAATATAAACCGTAAGAATCTTCTTTCGGAGATGAAGTTCATTCTTCGGGGTGAGGATCTGTTCCTTGTGATGCTTTCTGAAATGGGTGGCATAAGCACTCCGTCAAAGGTTGTTGAGGATTCTGAATTCAGTCCTGGAAGACTTTCGGCTATTCTGAAGGCGCTTGTAAGCAAGGGATATATTGAAAAAAAGCAGGACGAGATAGATAAAAGATGCACGATAATAGAAATAACCGATGCGGGAATTGAGCGTTCCGATGCAATAAAAAGTGAAATGCTTGAAAATGCCCTTAAGCTGACTGAAAAGCTCGGTGAGGAAGATGCTGCTGAGTTTATAAGACTTATCAAAAAGTTTATTTCAGTCCTGGGTGAGTGTTGAGGAGGTGAACTGTTTGAATCTGAAAAAAAGAATTAAGGCGCTTTTATCTCTGTGCCTTACGGCAATTATTATTTTTACCTGTATGCTTCCGTCTTTTGCGGCTGTTTCCTATCCCGAAGGAGTTACAAAGGAGCAGGCTCTTTCCGTAATAGACAAGACCGATACCCTTATAAATAATTTCTTCAGTGAAATACAGCATACAACTCTCAGAGAAACGGTTTTCCCTGAGCTTTTCAAGGACGATATGCTTTCGTCGATTCTTACGGGTCTTTATCCTGCAATTGAAAAAGAAGCAGGTGAGGCGCTTGCCACTCTGGGTATAGATATTTCCGTTTCAGCAGTTGCCGACAATCTTACTGCTTACGGTAATGTTTCCGAAAAGCTTTCCGAATGTCCCTCATGGACTGAGGCAGATATTACGGGTGCAGTATGGGGCGTAAACTCCAAGGAAGGCTTTGCCGGTGCTCTTGCAGATATGTTCTTACCCTTTAATGATCTTCTGTATACACTTCTGTGTTCCGGCTCCTTTTCTCTGAATCCGATTTTCGGTATAAAGGGCTCCAACGGATATGAGACTGCAATTATTCCTACTCTCAGATCTCTTGGCTGTGAATATATTACTGCTCCCGATACCTTCTACTCCGAGGCTGAAGCAGATAAGCGCAATATGATGTACAACGTTGCATTTGATGTACTGACTATGGCTGAGGGCGCACTTGATGCTCCCTGCGACAGACTTACGGATATCCTTCCCTCGCTTGCTTACTATTTTACTAACGGCGGATTTGAAGATGCGGTTTCAACTCTTGTTGCTCCTCTTAAGCTTCAGATATTCAATATCTCAACAGTTATTGCCGTTGAAAGTATAGCAAGAGTTATTTCTGATGCAGAAAGCTTCACACAGGGCTTCTCAATAAACTTCAATGATATTCTTGCAACAACGGGCCTTGATCTTGCAGCTGTTGACCTTGAGCTTTTAGCTTCCTGCGGAACAGTTACGGATGATGTGGTTGTTTCTGATAAGGCAGATACATTTATAGTTATTCTCCGTTGGCTCTGTGATACAATGAAGATTAACAAGGACCTTATAAAAACCTTCCTTCCCGAAATGGGCGCGGAGCTTCAGAGTGTTTTTGCCACGGTATTTGAAAAGGATACCGATGAGCTTATCAGCTTCCTTATTAACCTTTTATCCCAGACAGCAGGTCAGATAAGCAATTATCAGTGGTCCTTCAACGAGCATATTTCCGGTCCCGGAATATATACGGCAAACCTTACAGCCGATAAATTCCAGAGGGTTGCCGATAACGCAGATGAGGTTATAGATCTGCTTATAAAGGAAATGGGTGAGGAAAAATCTCTCGGCAGTATTCTTAAAAAAGAGCTCTATTCCTCAGAGATTCTTACTATGCTCATAAAAGGAATTTACAGCCTTCTTGAAAGTGAGCAGGCAACTATGGTAATCTCGATGCTCGGCGCAGATATTTCTCCTGCAGCCGTTGCAGAGCATCTTTATTCTGACGGTCACAGGACTGCAGCAAAGAATATAGCAGCACTTTCTTCCTGGAACAGTGTAGGAGATGCGGTTATTGACTGGGATGTAAAAAAAGGTAGCAGAAAGGATTTTGAATCCGTACTTGTTTCTGCACTTTCTCCCTTTGAGTCTGCACTCGGTATGCTTCTTGCAGAGGGAAAAATAGATGTTCTCAATGCAGTGAGCATCTACGGCTCCGACGGCTATAATACAGCTATTATTCCTTTATATGAGGCTCTCAGCTGTGAAGCTTCAACAATAAAGACCTATAATGAATATAAGGCGCTTTACAATTCCGGAAAGGGCATTGAAGCTCTTCTTGATCCCATATTTGATCTTCTTGACAGAATAATTGAAAGACCCGTCTATACGGCACTTTCTATTCTTCCCAATCTGTTATATTTTGCCGAACATGATCTTATGGTATGTGCCGAAAATCTGTTGTATCCCTTCAACAGCATAATAACAACCTTAGGTCTTGAGCAGGCATTCAAATTTGACTCCTACAGAAATCTTGATGTCAAGAAGCTTATCGGTGAGCTTATTTCCTCTGTTGATGTTGGAATAGTAATTCCCGTAATTGATGTTACGCATATTGCTTCTCTCGGCACACAGATTCAGATGACAAGTAAAAGAACCGTAAACGGTCAGCATATAACTGTACCTTATATTCAGGCTGATATGGCAGGTCTGTCAGCAGTTCTGATGAGACTTCTTTCGGGAATAGTAAAGGCACCCGGTAACGAAGGACTTCTTGATTCACTTATCGGCAGTGCCGGTGAATCAATGGGCTCTAACGAAATGGCAGCAAGCTTTATTTCGGGAATTGTCACGGATATAAAGAATATGACCGAGGACGAATTTGTCGAATGGCTTTATAAGCTTCTTTTCAGGGAAAGAGTAACCGTTGAAGAGGACGGCAGTAAGGAAGATTATATG
>JAZRQQ010000031.1:0-3218 GCA_045649935.1 Acutalibacteraceae bacterium
CGCCGCCCCCACCGCTCTGTAAATTTAAACCTCCCACGTTCCCTCCACGCAGAATAAAATCGACGGGCAGATATAATCATAACCGTTCACCTTTGCGGAAAAGAGCAAAAAAAGAAAGACCACGGTTTCCCGCGACCTCAATTATTCATTCTTCATCATTCATTATTCATTAAAAGAGGACGCTCTTTACGAACGTCCTCTTACAAATCTGTTATTACTGCTTAGCACCGTTGTCAAACATCTCAAGAACCTTTACACTTGCTGCAAAGCAATCAGCAAGACAGCCGGCCTTAAGAGCTGCGGGAGTGTCTAATCTTGTATGATAGAAGTCGGGAAGTGCGTGGTTAAGAGCAGTAATACCTGTTGCTCTCATACCTGCCTGAGCAAAAGCAGCAGAGTCAGTTGCACCGCCGAGAGGAGGTACCATACCCTTACCGCAGGGAATCTTAAGCTCTTCACATGCTTCATAGAAGAGGTCAGATACATCCTTGTCAACCTTAACTGTACCGTTAAGGTCACGGTAGTTTACGCTGAGGTGTTCAGACTGTGCGATTGTATCGTATGCATAAACGAATGTGGGAACGTCGTTCATCTCATCCTTATGAGCCTCACACCATGCCTTTGCACCGCGAAGACCTGCTTCTTCAGAGCCTGAGAATACAACACCTACTTCTGTGTTTTCAAATTCAATACCCTCATCCTTGAGGAACTTGAGAATAGCCATACCCATATAACAGCCTGTAAGGTTGTCGTTAGCACCGTCAACAACTCTCTTCTTGTTCGACATAAAGTAAAGACCGAACCAGAAGGGAATAAACACAAGAGCAATGAGGCCGAGCTTTGTTGCAAGAGCATTATCAAGAGCACCGGCAAGACGTGCAATTGAAATTCCGAGAAGATAGAAAGCACCGATAAAGCCTACAATCATATGAATATCAAAGCCGAGATATGTAAACTTGTACTTGAAGGGCCATTCCCATGTAGCGTCGGGGTGACCGTTGAAGATGATTCTGCGCTTAACTTCGCCTGTGGGCTTTTTGAAGCCGGTTACGTTGTGACCGATTTCTTCCTTGAAGCACTTATCAACGAGCTTCTTGTAAAGACCGAACTGAAGAACGCAGATAACAAGACCGATAGCAATAAATACTACTGAAAGAACGGGCATAAAGAAATATGCAGCAAGTGCAAGGAAGCAGCAGGTAATAGTAAAGTAAATCCAACCGTAGAATGAGCCGGGATTTTCTTTGAACTCGTCAACGAAAACGCGGTCACATCCGTATTCCTTCATCTGCTCAGCGGCATATTCACAAGCCTGCTGTTCACCGTAAGAGCCGGGAGCTCTCTTTTCAAACTTTTCGCAGATATGAGTGATTTCATCAATCATATACTTTGCTGCGAGATCTTTTTTGTCAATGATTTTCTGTAAATTCATATAAGACTCCTCCTTATATAATAGATGTTAATATTTTAACATAATGTACATTTACAAATATTAACAATTTGTAAATCATACAGTCTGTTTCTCCTTGTCTGCGATAATTTTTTTAAACCCTCTGCGCTTGTGCAGATAAATGATAATAAGGGGTATATCTGCAAGCAGCCAGGCAGCAGGACCGGCATAGCATACAGCATCAAAGCCAAGGGCAGGCGTAAGAATAAAGGCAATGGAAAGTCTGCCGAAGAACTCACCAATACCTGCAATAGAGTTGGCATAGGTAAAGCCGAGACCCTGAAGAGTGTTACGCATTACAAACAGAATTGCAACAAGGCTGTAGCACTGAGCAATAGCAAGGATATATCTGCTTGCCGCCGCCATAATCTCCGGGTTTTCCTCCGTAAGGAAGAGAGACACCACCGGCTCACCGATTGTGTAGAGAATGAGGCTCATTGCCACGGAAACGCAGACATCAAGAAGGAATATTTTTTTCACGGAAGAAAGTATTCTCTTATAATTTCCCGCACCGTAATTCTGTCCGACAAAGGTCTGATTTGCAACACCAAGACCCGACATAGGAATATTTGTCAGCTGTTCGACTCTGCCCGCAGCGGTAAAGCCGGCAATAACCGTAGTGCCGAAGGAGTTGACCACACTCTGAAGACACATGGAGCCGACGGAGGTCACCGTAAACTGCAGAGATACGGGAAGACCCAGCTTGATCTGCCTTATTGAAGCGGCCTTATCAAGGTGCAGATCTTTTTTTGTTATCTGAACCTCCTTATTGAAGCGGATGACATAAATACCGTTAAGAGTACAGGCAACTATGTGTGAAATAAGAGTAGCCGCCGCTGCACCTTCAACACCCCAGCCGAAGGTCTTTACAAAAAGAAGGTCGAGTATAAAATTAACTACCACGCTGACACAGAAAAAATAAAGGGGCTTCTTGCTTTCACCTACGCTACGTGAAATTGCGGTAAAGTTATTGGAAAGCATCTGGAAAGGAATTCCGTAGTAAAGAATATTTACATAAGCCGAAGAAAGTCCGATGATTTCGTCTGGTGTACCGATAAGCCTGAGAAGAGGCTGAGAAAGTATATGTGACGTCACGACAAGAATCATACCGATAATAAAAGCAAGGCTTATACTGTTACCGGCATAATTTGAAAGCTTTTCCTTATTCCTTTCACCGTATGCATGGGCAACGGGAATGGAAAAGCCGCTTGTAAGACCGAGGGCAGCGCCAACAATAAAAGAGCCTATGGGGCCTACCGAGCCCACCGCCGCAAGAGCTTCAGAGCTTACATATCTTCCTACGATAATATTATCCACAAGGCTGTAATTGTACTGAAGCATAGAAGAAGCCATTATAGGAAGCGCAAACCGTATAACGCATCTGAGAGGGCTTCCCGTAAGCATATCAATTTTTCTTTTTTTCATCTTTTTTCCTCTTCGGTTTCCTTTTACCCGCCGGGGTACAGACAGATAAAAAACTAAGATTAATTATACTGTCCTGTGAAAAACTGTCAATATATAATCAGAAAGTCCGTAAAAAAATTAAAGGCTGCCGTTATTAACGGCAGCCTTTATCTGCTTACTTATATTATTCAGCATCTTTCTTGAGGATTTCACTGAAATCAACGCCAAGCTCTGTTTCAAGAGTTGCGAGGAAGCTCTTGAGAGTTCTGATGATTTCGAGGAATGTTGAAAGTACGTTGTTAAATGCGTCCATGTATTACACCTCCTAACATGATTCACTGCCCGGATATAATAACAAAATATG
>JAZRQQ010000032.1:0-2367 GCA_045649935.1 Acutalibacteraceae bacterium
CTAGCATAATTGCCGCTTCATCTCTGCTCACGGCATAAATAAAAGCAGGGACTTCTTTCATCCCTGCTTTGACTGTGGCGTGTAAGCGTCGGTGTCCGCTTATCACCTCGTATTCATCTGTGTTTTCAATAGGACGGATAATTATAGGAGTAAGAATACCTTGCTCCTGAATACTGCCTATAAGATTATTCATTTCATCGTTATCCAAAACCTTGTAAGGATTTCCCTCAAAAGGATGAATTTTTGATACCGGGATGTTTACCGGTGATTTTAATTTTTTATTAGCCATTTTATCGGCTCCTTTCTATTTTTCTAATTTTATTAATTTCTGCCTGATGCTCTTTTTGTAAGAGCTCATACAGGTGCGGAGATTTTTTAAGAATATCCTCTGCCTGTTTGAGTTTCTTTCTCAATGGCGTAATTTCTTGTGTAATCTCCTTACGCAGAGCTTTGTACCTCTCCTTATCTTCGTAGGTTGTTGCTCTGCGTTTTTTGTTGTCTGCCTTGCTTCGCTTTTCTTCAAGCTCGGCAATTTTCAACTGAGTTTCTTCAATGGTGACTGTTAAATCATCAGTAGTCTGAATCTGATTGTCGGTTAAAAAATGATAGTCAGCCACATATTGCTTAATATCTTTTGCAGCGTGCCTCATTTCAGGAGATATGAGCATTGCATCTGCCACTTCCTTTAATAGCTGAAACACCAAGATTATTAACAGGAACATTGTGTTTACATAAATAACCTCAGGGCGCTTGCCGTGTTCAATGCCGAACTCCAATTTTTTTCTCACTGACTCAAGAGGAAAACTTCTGCGCCTTGCATAGAAGAAGTTGTTCCAATCAACAAGGTGATGACCGCTGTAATAGGTTTCATTGAATCTTTTTTCGATACCTTCAACTGTATAACCAAGGCCTTCAACTCTTACGCCTCTTTCCCAATCCTTTGCCTTAATGGTAAAACGCCTGTAATCAACCTCATATCCCATAGTGAAAAGAACTCTTCTGAATTCGTCCCAGCTTGTAGCAACAGTAAGACAGATTTCAATATCTTCTCTGAGCATATCTTTGTGAGTTTTCTTGCCTTGCTTATGAAGCCAATAGGCTGCTTTTTCACCACCGTAAAATGGCGCATTTTCAAGAACTGATTTGCCTCGTTCCTTGCAGATGGCATCGGATATTTTTCTCAGCTCATAATGGTCACCGATTTTATTTCGGAATTTTAGACCGTCCTTGAAAGATGTGCTGTTAATTACGAAATGGTTATGCAGGTGATGCTGCTTGTCAAGGTGAGTAGTAACAATCACCTGATGTTTGTCACCCCACATTTTTCTTGCTGTTTCTATGCCTATTTCATGGCATTCCTCGGGAGTAACTTCATTTTCCTTAAAACTTTGATAACCGTGATAGGCAACTACTGTACCTCTCTCACCAAACTTCTTTTTAACAGCTACCATTTGCGCATAAGCATTATGCTTTGAGCAGTTGATACCGCTGACGAAAAGTTCTTGGTCAGTTTTGTTACTGTTTTTTGCGTACTGTAAGGTAGCATATAAATCTGAGTCAAAGAATTTAGGATTCATAGTTTTATCGGGGTTTTCAGCGTAAACAATAACAGACTTTAAATTGCCTTTCACAGGCCAGAATCCGGTGGTTGCCACGTCGCATCACACTCCTTTCCATCACTTTTGCCACAGGTGTCAAAAGGCTCACCAATCCGTGGATGCTCCTTCTCCCCACAAAGCGTATTGCGCTTCGCGGGGACCCCGAATAATTGCTCCTTTCTTGGCTTAATGAGTACATCGCTGATTTCAGCAAGAAGATTAAAAGCTTCAGCTTCAACATCTTTTGAAATACCCATATCAATAAGTGCATCAAACTTTTCGCAGAAACGAAAAAAGGCATCAGGCAGAACCGCTTTCGGTTCAAAGCCCAATGCCCTTTGTTTGACATATTCACTTGTTGATAATCCGCATTTTGAAGCATTACGCTCAATCTTCTTTTTCTCTTTTTCTGTAACTCTCGCTACAATTCTGATGTCTTTGATAAGTTTTCACCTCTCTTTCTTCACAGGGGATATTAAGGGTGCTCCCTTAACGGGTGGCATTTGGCACACAAATGCCCTGCTCGCTACGGTGTAGGACAGACATCTGCAAGATAGATATGTGCTTCGTCTGTCTTCCTTCACCGCAGATAAGGGCGCCCTTGAAATATACCCTTTTGATTTAATAGCAATGAGCCAAAGTGGCTCATAAATTTTTGCTTTTTTACTGTTTTGAGCCAAAAAGCTGTACTTTTGGCTCACATGAAATTTTCAAGAAAAGACAGCGCTTCGGCATCGTTCTTTTCTTGCTGTTCTTCTGTCAGCTCAGT
>JAZRQQ010000033.1:0-7778 GCA_045649935.1 Acutalibacteraceae bacterium
CGCTGCAGCTGCAATGGCTCAG
This sequence comes from Acutalibacteraceae bacterium, assembly GCA_045649935.1. Lineage (GTDB taxonomy): Bacteria > Bacillota > Clostridia > Oscillospirales > Acutalibacteraceae > UBA6857. The sequence goes on from JAZRQQ010000033.1 coordinate 23, forward strand.
GGTGGCGGAATGTATTAAGAATTGCAGAGAAAAGGCTGTTAAAACCTTATTCTGTCACTTATTACAAATACTAAAAATTTATCCCATCGGTAATATGCCGATGGGATTTTCTTATAGCATTGAGTGCTGATATACGGATTAATACATTCCGCCGCCCTGAGCCATAGCAGCTGCTGCAGCTGCATCTGCTGCGGGATCGGGGGTATCGGAAATAAGTGACTCTGTTGTAAGAACCATAGCAGCAACAGAAGAAGCATTTTCAAGAGCTGAACGGGGAACCTTTGTAGGATCAAGGATACCTGCTTCTGCCATATTTACATACTGCTCTTTTGCAAAGTCAAAGCCGTAGCCGATTTTGCCTGAAGCAATAATTTCGTTTACGATAACTGAGCCTTCAAGACCTGCGTTCTTTGCAATCTGACGTACGGGCTCTTCAAGAGCCTTAAGAACGATGCGTACACCTGTTTTTTCGTCGGGATCTTCTGTTTCTTCAAGAAGCTTGGTAACTGCGGGAACTGCGTTGAGAAGAGCAACACCGCCGCCTGCAACTGAGCCTTCTTCAACAGCAGCCTTTGTAGCAGCAAGAGCATCGTCAATACGGAGCTTCTTTTCCTTCATTTCAGTCTCTGTAGCAGCACCGACCTTGATAACTGCAACACCGCCTGCAAGCTTGGCAAGTCTTTCCTGAAGCTTTTCTGTATCAAATTCAGATGTTGAAACTTCAATCTGAGCCTTAATCTGATTTACACGTGCCTTAATCTGAGCCTTGTCACCTGCACCGTCAACGATTGTGGTGTTTTCCTTGGTAATCTTAACCTGTCTTGCAGTACCGAGCATATCGATTGTTGCTGTTGTAAGCTCAAGACCGAGGTCAGCAGTAATAACCTGACCACCGGTAAGAATTGCGATATCCTGAAGGATTTCCTTTCTTCTGTCACCGGAGCCGGGAGGCTTTACTGCAACGCAGGTAAATGTGCCTCTGAGCTTGTTGACAAGAAGTGTAGCAAGAGCCTCACCTTCAACATCTTCAGCAATAATAACAAGCTTTTTACCCATTTTGAGAACCTGCTCAAGAAGGGGAAGAACCTCCTGGATGTTACTGATTTTCTTATCGGTGATAAGAAGATAAGCGTCGTCGATGATTGCTTCCATCTTATCCAGGTCTGTTGCCATATAGGGAGAAATGTAGCCTCTGTCAAACTGCATACCTTCAACAACTTCCTTGCAGGTTTCAGCAGTCTTGGATTCTTCAACAGTGATAACACCGTCAGTTGATACAATCTCCATAGCCTCTGCAATAAGCTGACCTACGGATTCGTCAGCTGAAGAAACGGTTGCGATTCTTGCAATATCTTCAAAAGTAGTAACGGGGCTTGAGTTTGACTTTACTGTTTCGATAGCCTTGTCAACTGCTTTTTTGATACCCTTCTTTACAACCATAGGATTAGCGCCGGCAGTAACGTTCTTCATACCTTCGCGTACAAGAGCCTGAGCAAGAAGAGTCGCTGTAGTTGTACCGTCACCTGCAACGTCATTTGTCTTTGTAGCAACTTCCTTTACAAGCTGAGCGCCCATATTTTCAAATGCGTCCTCAAGCTCGATTTCCTTTGCGATGGTAACACCGTCGTTAGTGATAAGGGGAGCGCCGTATTTCTTGTCGATAACAACGTTTCTGCCTTTGGGACCGAGAGTGATTTTTACTGTGTCACTTAATTTGTCAATACCTGACTGTAATGCTTTTCTGGCGTCTTCGCCGAAAATAATCTGTTTTGCCATCTGAGATACCTCCAATTATTCTACAATAGCAAGAATTTCGCTCTGACGTACGATAGTGTATTCTTCACCGTCAAGCTTAACTTCTGTGCCTGAATATTTTCCTGTGATAACCTTGTCGCCAACCTTGACGTACATTTCTGTTTCCTTGCCGTCAACGATACCGCCGGGACCTACGGCAACAACCTCTGAAAACTGAGGCTTTTCCTGTGAAGCAGAGGTAAGGATAAATCCACTCTGTGTGGTTTCTTCAACTTCTGTAGCTTTAAGTACAACTCTGTCAAGAAGTGGTTTAATATTCATAATTCAATCCTCCTGAATTCTTTTGATTTTTAAGTTTTAGCACTCTTGTCTTTCGAGTGCTAATTTATATTTTATACAGTTTTTCGGAAAAGTCAAGTTATTTATAAAAATAATGGAAAAAATTTCACTGCATATCGTATTTTACTCTCTGAATAATAATAGCGGTGATAAATTTGTATAAAAGAGCCCTTTCATTATATATGTTGATTACTTTGTGTTTTATGGCACTTTTAGTAAAAATTGTTGATATAAACCGTCAGAATTATTCAGCCGTAACGGAAAATCAGTCTACAAGAACCCTTGTTATAGGCACAAAAAGAGGTACCGTATATGACCGTAACTTTATTCCTCTTACTGAAAGCAAAAATCGGCTTATTGCAGCTGTGACACCTGTAATATCCGTGACTGAATATCTTAAGGATTATTTTACATCCGAAGAGCTTCAGGAAAAAATCAATAAGGGCTATCCTTTTTTATGCATAGTAAATGAGGAGATAAACAATGAATATATCAGGACTTTTTCTGTGCCCGAAAGATACAGTGCCGATAGCCTTGCAGTGCATATAACGGGTTATATCGGCTCAGATAACGAAGGGGTTTCGGGCATTGAAAAGGCATACAATAAGTACCTTTCAGAAAACGGCGGCAGGCTTACGGTATCATTTAAGGTTGATGCTGTAGGCAGAGTTCTTGCAGGTATGCCGAAAAAGATAAGTGACGAAAATTTCTCCTCAAAGGCGGGAGTTGTTCTTACTATAGACAGCCGTATTCAGAAAATAACAGAAGAAGCCCTTGAAGGCAGCAGTATAAAAAGCGGTGCCGCACTTGTAATGTCAATCGGTACAGGTGAACTGCTTTCGGTTGCAAGTGTGCCGACCTTTGATCCGGGTAATGTAGCCGATGCGATGAAGGAAGAAAATTCGCCCCTTGTCAACAAGGCATTCTGTGCTTATTCTGTAGGCTCAGTATTCAAAAGCATTGTTGCAGCGGCAGCGCTTGAAGAGGGGATATTGCCTGATTTTTCTTATGAATGTACGGGTGAGATAACCTTAGGAGATACCTCTTTTAAGTGCTATAACGGAAAAGCACACGGGGAAACAGATATGAAATCTGCTCTTGAAAATTCCTGCAACACATACTTTATCAATCTTATTTCCCATATGGACAGTGACAGACTTCTTTCTCTTTGCAGAAAGCTCGGCTTCGGTTACAGTGATACCGTTGCTCGCGAAATGGTGACGGCATCGGGTGTTGTTCCTTCAGAGGACAATCTGAAGCTCAAAGGAAATCTTGCTAATTTTTCCTTCGGTCAGGGGGAGCTTTCAGCAACACCTCTGCAGCTGCTGAAAGCATATTATGCTCTTGCAACGGGGGAGACAGTTACACCGATGCTTGTCAAAGGCTTTACAAACAGTATAGGGCTTATGACTAAAGAGGATATCACATCAGGTGAAAGGATACTGTCGGATTTTACGGTAAAAGAGCTGAGAGCTATGCTGAAAAGCGTTGTAAATAACGGAGCTGCCTATAATGCAAAAAGTGACCTTGTCTCTCTTTCGGGTAAAACGGGTACTGCACAAAGCGGTATATATAAAAACGGAAAAGAAATCTGCCGTACATGGTTTGCGGGATTTTTCCCGTCTGATAATCCGTCTTATGTTGTAGTGGTGATGAATGAGGACGGAGTCGGAGGAAATGCCGATTGCGCACCCGTTTTCAAAGCTATATGTGAGGGAATAGTTACCTATAGGAATTAACTCTATGTATACAGTTTCAATTTATATGTTGCGTTGAACTCAACAGCATTGACAAGATAGTATGTTTTATGATAAAATTCTAATGATTACTGGTTATATTTACAGTAAAAAATAAGGATGTAACGGAGTATTGATATGGGAGACAGTGCATTTAAAAGATTTATAAGAGGAGCCCTTCACGGACCTGAAGAGGGCGATAAAATAGAATATTTCAATCTTAAAGCCAGAGTAGCCGGTAATGTTCTTACCAATGCCCAGGAGATGCCTACTCCCGGCTATACATATGATGCAGATATTACAAAGTTCTGGGAAGAGTATAAGAAATTCAAAGGAGAGGTTGACTATAATCTTACCTTTAATGACCTTATGATACGTGCAATTGTTGAGGGCATCAAGGTAGCTCCGCGTCTTAACTCTTACATGGAATATAACCGACTTATTTCAAGCGGACGTCTTATTATCAAGAAGCATGTTGATATTGCTCTTCCTGTTGTACTTGATAACGGTCAGACCTTCCCTGTAAAGCTCAGAGAAGCTGAAGAAAAGTCACTTAAGGAGATTTCACAGCGTACAGCTGAGCTTGTAGATTTACTCAAGAACTCCGACAATGTTGACGATGTTCTTTTCGATATGATTTCTCAGAGAACTGTCGGATTCTTACTTAAGGGTAAGTTCCTTTCAACCTTTGCACAGAGTATTACAGGTGTTGTCGGAAAATATAAGGTGGGCACTATAAAGGGTGTATTTGAGCGCAAGCCGAGAAAGGCCGGCGGTCTTAAGCCTGTTGACCTTAACGAGGGTACAATCTGCTATTCAAATCTCGGTGCACTCAGTGATTTCACAAATCTCAGAGTTACCAATGCACCGCTTCTTTTTCCACAGGTATTCCTTATTGCTACGGGTGCTGCACAGGATCAGAACTATGTTTCCAGAAACGAAAAGGGTGAAATTGATATGGGAACAAAGAAGATTCTTCCCATAACTATTACCTTTGACCATAGAATAGGTGGCTTTAATGACACTTTGCCTTTCATTAAGAAACTTGACGAAATTTTTGAAAACCCTGAGGTTATGAGAGAGTGGTAAAACAGAGTCTGTTACCACAAATACAGTACGGCATATAGCCTGAATAATTTACAGTCTGAGAGGGTGGAATTTCCGCCCTCTTTTCTTACGTTTTTATTACATTAATATTTTTTGTGTTGTACGTAAGCTTTTTTGCTGTTATATTTAAGATAATGACAAAGAAAGGTGAATGTTATGAAGAAAATAATTATTATTGTTATAGCTCTTGCTGTTATTCTTGCTTCAGGCTTCTGCTTTTATAATGAAGCTGTAAATCCCGGTGTCGTCCGTGATGCAGCTTACAGTTCGGAGCATAAATCAGAAAATTTTACCGATGAAGAAATCAATAACGCAATAGAAGCCGTCAAAAAGAAATTCCGTGATTTTGAAGGCTGTACATTAACTGAAATATATTATGATGAAGAAAAAAGCAAAAGCTTTGCAAAGAGGTATATCGAAAACGGAAGAGGCTCTGTAAACGGTGTAACTGCGGAAAATGTGATTGTTCTTCTTTCAAGCTTTACCGTTGACGAAAACGGAGGTGACGGAAGCTTAAATGCAGGAGGAAATTATACCGGATGGAACTGGATATTGATAAGAGCTGACAAAAACGCTGATTGGGTGGTTGATGATTGGGGATATTAATGCCGTATTATAAAATATGCACAAAAAAACAATAAATTATAATACTAAGAAAAACGGAATAATCGGATTTATAAGAGTAAAAAACAAGAATATAATTGTTGATATTGTACAAAATAAAATCAATTTGTTGAAAACTATTGACGGAAACGTCTTTTATAAGTATAATGAAGATGCAATCAGGAAAAGGTTGCTAAAGAAAATGAAAGGGGTGTTACCGATGTACTGTTTAATGTAAACTGTACAGCTTGATAAGATAATCTGAAGAAAAAACGATGACGGAGCATCAGGATCAGATAAAATAAAATATTTGACACTTATAATTAAATATCTTTGATGACCGTTAAAATATTAATTAGATAAAGAAATTACTTTTCTGCGAAGAGAGGCAGAAAATACAGATAAATTATCAGACTGATACAGTTAAGAAAATAGCTTTAAAGGTTATATGCAGAGGAATAAGCCGTTTAAAGCAGGGAGAAAATGTTCTTTGTGTAAAGAAACAAAGGGCAGATGAAGAAAACAAAATATCTAAAAAAAACAGAATATTACAAATAATACAGAATGAATTTTACATAGCTTTAAGGAAAATCTGAGGTAAGTAAAAAGCAGCAGTAAAAGATAAATAATAATGTTATCAGCTGCTCTTATCTGAATAAATACATTTCGTAAAATCCTTATAATGTAAATATGAGGTGCTAAGTGAATAAACCAGAACATTATTAATCTCCGACTTGGTGAATGAACCCGGTCGGAGATTTTTTGTAATAAATAATAAATGAAATAAAGGCACCGTATAGGTGCCTTTATTTCTATCTGCAGATAATTATGTATTTTATTCTGCGCTTGCTCTTCTGATATAATTCTTGAAGAATACAAGTGCGCCTTCCATACAGGAAATGGGGAGTCTTTCGTTTGTACCGTGAGCACAGCGAAGAAGCTCCGTATCAACCCTGAAGGGAGCATAGCGGTAAATGTTATCGCAAATAGGCTCATAGTTATAAGCATCTGTTCCGCCCATAACAAGATAGGGGGCAACAATAGCATTAGGCTCAAGGGCCTTATTGATATCTCTGATAATTCTGAATGCTCTTGAATCGGTGGGAGAGAATTTTGAAGCTTCCTTAGAATTAAGAACATTGATTTCAATATCCTTATATCTTACACACTTTCTGATATGGTCAACAATATCCTGCTTGGTTGTGCCGGGCATTGCTCTGAAATTAATGGTAGCTGATGCTCTCTGAGGAAGAACATTTGAAGCGGGACTGCCCTGTGCCATAGTAACAGCAGTGGTTGTTCTTACAAAGCAGGCACCGAAGGGAATCTGCTTGCAGACTTCAAGGATAAGAGGTCTGAGGAGAGGCATATTACATGTAATAAGGCGTACGGGATAGGTACATTCTCTGCCTACGGCATCAAGAAGACTCTTCATATTCTCGTTAAGGTAAGCCTTGAACTGATTCTTTTCAATGTCACTGATAGCCGTTGCAAGTCTGCCTAAAGCAGAATGTACGGGAGGCTGTGAGGAGTGTCCGCCCTTAGCGTTGACAACGATTTCAACATCAGTAAAGCCCTTTTCAGCAACACCCACACCTACAAGATACTTGTCGTTAAGCACACCGGGAACATTTATGGGGATAATTGCACCGCCCTCGTCAATAAGGCTTTCAAGTCTGATACCTCTGTCCTTAAGGGTATTCATAAGGTCCTTTGCACCGTTGGTTGAGTTGGCAACAACCTCTTCGTTATCACCGAAAAGGAGATATACGTCTCTTTCAGGTCTGAAGCCGTCTTTGAGAAGAGCTTCAACAGATTCCATAACGGCAATAAGATGGTTTTTCATATCGATAGCACCGCGTCCCCAGACGAATTCACCGTCATCATAACCGCTGAAAGCATCGTATGTCCAGTCATCCTCTGTGCCTTCTGATACAGGAACAACATCCTGATGAGCAAGAAGAGCAATAGGCTCAAGATCGTCTCTTGTACCTTTCCAACGGTAAATAAGATTTGCGGGGGGCACAATTTCCTTTTCGAGGTTTTTGTGAATAAGAGGATAAGCTTCTTCAAGGAACTTATGTAATTTGTCAAATTCTTTCCAGTCTACAAGCTCGGTTTTTCTGTTAGAAATGGTTTTGAACTGAATAGCCTGAGAAAGATTTTTGCGATATCTTTCAACATTGAACTCTTCCTGAGGCAGAGGCTCTGAAGTG
>JAZRQQ010000034.1:0-9460 GCA_045649935.1 Acutalibacteraceae bacterium
TTGAGCTTCACGGTGATTTTTACGGACAGGTTGAAATTGATAATTTAGGCAGTTTTTAAAATAAATTTGCATTTAAAAGGAGAGAACTAAAATGATGTCACCCAATCAGATTAATACACAGCGTTTTTCAACAGTTGGTAAAGGCGGCTACCGTGCCTCTGAAGTTGATGCTTTTATGCAGAAAATTTCTCAGAATTATAATAAACTTTTTAATGAAAACAATGTTTTAAAGGAAAGACTTGCTTCTATAACTCCTTTAATCGAAGAATATAACGAAAACAAAAAAGCTATTGCAAATGCTCTTATCTGGGCTCAGACAACTTCAGATAAAACTATTAATGATGCAAAGGGTGAGGCTAAGAAGCTTATCGACAGCGCCAGCGCTGAGGGTGATAGCATCATTGCTGAGAAAACTGCTCAGGCAGAGTCTGCTTATGCCGAGAAGATTGAGGAAGCAAGAATCAATCTTGAAAAAGCAATTAAAGAATACGAGCTTATAAAAAGTGAATCTGTAGCTCTTTCTGAAAAGTATATCAGTGAGGTAAATGCAAAAGCTAATGAAATTATTGAAGATGCTAATTCAAAGGCTTCAAAAATTGTTGCTGATGCTTACAATGACGCAAAATCAGCAAGAGATAAGGCTGATGCAGTTCTTGATGTTGCGAAAACCGAGCTTGATGCAATCAAGAAGGAAGCAGCAAAGCTTAAGAGACAAATCGAGTCTGCTATGATTTTAACTGCTGAAGCTCTTTCAACTGTTGAAATCAGTGACTTTGATGCAAAGGTCAATGAAGGAAAAAAGTTTGAAGCTCTTTCAATAAACAAAGATGAGATTGAAGAATTTGCAATTGATTTTACAGCAAGAATTCCCGAAGATTCTGAAGAAGCTGTAATCTCAACTGAAGATGAAAGCAGTTCAGGCATTCAGGTTGAAACTGTTGTCGATGAAGTTTTCAACGGTGAAGACAAAGCTGCTGATCTTATTTCAGGCTCAGCCGGTGATGAAATGCTTGATGTTAACGCTTACATATCTAAGATTTTTGAATCTGTAGGTAGCAGCGACAGTGACTTTTCTTCCTTTGCTGACGGACTTAGTGATATTATGGAAAAATCTTTTGCTGAAAACGAAATAAGCCTTGAGGATATAAAGAAATCAATTGATAAGGACGAAAATACAGTTGAAGAATAAGAATATAATCAGATTGATTTCCGTGCTTATAATCTCTTTTTCGGTTATTCTTGATCAGATAATCAAACATTTTGTATATGTTTATCTAAGACCTGTTTCCGAAAAGATGATAATACCCGGTTTTTTGCAACTTCATTATTTTGAAAATGACGGAGCTATGATGGGGTTTATGAGCGGTAAAACTAAAATTATGACCGTTGCCGCAATCATTTGCATGGTAGCTATATTGATTGTGATTCTTTCAGGAAAAATCAGATTCGGTGTTGATTATATGTGCCTTGTTTTTATGGCTGCCGGTGGCTTCGGTAATATTATTGACAGAGTTTTCAGAGGCTTTGTTATTGATTATATTGAGGTTTTGTTTGTTGATTTTTATATTTTTAATTTTGCTGATTGTCTTGTAACCTGTTCGGCTTTTACAATCATATTTTACGAAATATATTCGGTGTATAAAGAAAATAAAGATAAGAAAGTGAAAAAAGCTGATGGTTGATGCACATATTTTTGTTATTACAAGTGAAGATTCAGGTGAAAGAATTGACAAAATTATTTCTTCAAACACTGAAGGATTAAGCCGTTCAGCAGTGCAGAAGCTGATTGATGACGGGAATGTCAGTGTAAATTCAATAGTAATAACAAAGAATTATAAGGTAAAAGCCGGAGATAAAATTGCTCTTGTAATTCCGAGACCAAAAGAGCTTGAAATTGCTGCAGAAAATATCCCACTTGATATAAGGTACGAGGACAGTGATCTTCTTGTTGTAAATAAGAAAAAGGGGATGGTTGTACATCCTGCAGCAGGTAATTATGACGGAACCCTTGTGAATGCTTTACTTTATCACTGCAAGGATTCACTTTCGGGTATCAACGGAGTGATAAGACCGGGAATTGTTCACCGTATTGATAAGGATACAAGCGGTCTTCTGATTGTTGCAAAAAATGATTTTGCCCATATAAATCTCGCCGAACAGATAAAGGCTCATACTTTTACAAGGGAGTATCAGAGTGTTGTTTACGGTAAGTTCAAAAATGATGAAGGAACAGTTGATGCACCTATTGGCAGACATCCTGTTGACCGTAAAAAAATGACTGTTACGGCAAAAAACTCAAAAAATGCAACAACACACTATAAAGTCTTAAAGCAATATAAGGATTTTACACATCTTGCTCTGCGCCTTGAAACAGGAAGAACACATCAGATCAGAGTTCATATGTCTTATATCGGTCATCCTGTTGCCGGAGACGGTGTTTACGGCCCTAAAAAAGTAATCGAATATCTTGGCGGACAGTGTCTGCACGCAGGTCTTATCGGCTTCAGACATCCGAGAACAAATAAATATATTGAAATTTCCAGTGAATTGCCTGATTACTTTACGGATTTTCTGAGGAGGCTTAAAGATGAATGATAAAAAAATTCTGATGTCTGATTGGCTTATAGCTTCAGATATTGACGGAACAATCAATGATAAGTCGAGACATCTTGTAAAAAGGAATTACGATGCAATTCAGTCATTCATAAATGAGCACAAAGGAAATTTTACTCTTGCCTCCGGAAGAACTCCTAATTCAATGAGAAAACATTATAAGAAGCTTAATATACCTGACGGTATGGCTGTTGTAATCAATGGTGCGGGTATTTATGATTATGCCACCGAAAAAATGGTCTGGTCCAGTCCGCTTAATGACCACTGCATTGATCTTGTCAGAAAAACAGTTAAGAAATTTCCATTTCTTGCTTTTCAGGCTATTACAGATAAATATGTACTGATTTTCAGACCTACGCCTTCGGCAAGAGCCCTTGCGGTCAATGCAAAGCTTCCTGTCAAGTATTATTATAATTTTGAAGCTATGCCGAAGGAAAATTGGTATAAAATTATCTATACCGCTCTTCCTTTTCAAATCAAGCAGCTTGAAAGCTATCTGAAAAGTATTTCTGATACAACAGAAAATCTTATGGCATCTTCTCCTTTCAGCTATGAAATGGTAAATGAAGGCACCAATAAAGGTAATGCTGTTCTTAAGCTTGCTGAAATACTTGGTGTTGATAAAAAAAATACTGCTGCGATAGGGGATTATTACAACGATTGGGAAATGCTCAGAGCTGTCGGTTTTCCCGCATGCTGCGGTCAGGCACCTGATGATATGAAAGCAATATCAAAGCTTGTAACCTGCCATTGTAATTTTGGTGCAGTTGCGGATTTGATTGAGCACTTAATAAATAACAAAGAAAATTTATAAGGAGGAATTATATATGCAAGAAAACAAAAAACTTGAACTTAAGAAATTAGCAGTTCAGGTTCGCAAAGGAGTAATTGAAGGCACATTTAATGCCAAATCAGGTCACCCAGGCGGATCTCTTTCAATAGCAGATATTATTACATATCTCTATTTTGCTGAAATGAATGTTAATCCTGAAAAGCCTGATTGTGAAGACAGAGATCGTTTTGTTCTTTCAAAGGGTCATACAGCACCTGCGCTTTATGCTGCACTTGCACTTAAAGGCTTTTTCCCCTTTGAGCTTATCAAAACTCTCAGAAAGCCTGATTCAATTCTGCAGGGACATCCCAGTATGAGATATACTCCCGGTGTTGATATGAGTACCGGTTCACTTGGTCAGGGAATTTCCGCTGCTGTAGGTATGGCGCTCGGTGCTAAGCTTAAGGGTAAGGAATTCAGAGTATATACAGCACTCGGTGACGGTGAAATTGAAGAAGGTCAGGTATGGGAAGCTGCAATGTTTGCAGGTAATAAAAAGCTTGACAATCTTGTAGCTATTGTTGACTATAACAAGCTTCAGATAGACGGCACTATTGACGAAGTTAACTCTCCCTATCCTATCAAGGAGAAGTTTGAAGCTTTTGGCTGGAATGTAATTGAAATCTGCGGCCATTGCTTTACACAGATTGAAGAAGCTTTTGAAAAAGCTAAGGAATGTAAGGATAAGCCCACTTGTATTGTTGCTGCAACAGTTAAAGGCAAGGGTGTATCATTTATGGAAGATAAGTGTGACTGGCACGGTACAGCACCTAATGCTGACCAGTATGAACAGGCTATGGCTGAGCTTGATGCAGCTTTAGCAGAATTGGAGGCGTAATTATGGCTGATGTAATTAAGTGTGCAACCAGAGATGCTTACGGTAATGCTCTGAAGGAACTCGGTGCAAGAGATGATATTCTTGTTCTTGATGCCGACCTTGCAAAAGCAACTAAAACAATCGCATTTAAAAAAGAATATCCTGAAAAATTTATTGATTGCGGTATTGCTGAAGGAAATATGATGGGTATTGCAGCCGGCCTTGCAACTACAGGTTATACTGTATTTGCTTCAAGCTTTGCAATGTTTGCTGCAGGCAGAGCTTTTGAGCAGGTAAGAAATTCAATTGCTTATCCCAACCTTAATGTAAAAATCGGCGCAACACATGCAGGTATTTCTGTTGGTGAAGACGGCGCAAGCCATCAGTGCTGCGAAGATATTGCGCTTATGCGTTCTATCCCTAATATGGTAATTATCAATCCTGCTGACGATGTTGAAGTAAGACAGGCTGTTTTAGCTGCTGCTGAACACGACGGACCTGTATATATGCGTTTCGGAAGACTTGCAGTTCCCCGTGTAAATGCTGATGACTATAAGTTTGAAATAGGAAAAGGCGTAACACTTAAAGACGGTAAGGATGTTACAATTGTAGCATCAGGTCTTATGGTGGCTGAAGCTCTTGACGCTGCAGAAAAGCTTGCAGGCGAAGGTATTGATGCAAGAGTTATCAATATTCATACTATTAAACCTATCGATAAAGAACTCCTTGTTAAGGCAGCTAAGGAAACAGGTGCTATTGTTACTGCTGAAGAGCACAGCATTATCGGTGGTCTCGGCGGTGCAGTATGTGAAGCACTTTCTGAAGAGTACCCTGTACCTGTTGTACGTCTTGGCGTAAATGATACCTTCGGAAAATCCGGTCCGGCTCTTGAACTTCTTAAGATTTACGGTCTTGATTCAGAAAATATCGTTAAGAAAGCAAAAATTGCTATTGAAAAAAAGAACTGATTGTGTAAATAATAGTTCTGAATAAAATACAGGAAAGGACTAACTTACGATGAAAGAAATCACTAAGGATATGCTTATCGGCAATATTCTTGATGAAGACAGAGGCACAGCTGTATTTTTCCTTGAAATGGGTATGCATTGTCTCGGCTGTCCTGCATCAAGAGGCGAAACTGTTGAAGAAGCATGTGCTGTTCACGGCGTAAATGTTGATGAGCTTGTAGCAAAAATCAACGAATATCTTGCTTCGAAATAAAAGTAATTCAACAATGAGCCACCCGTATTGCGGTGGCTCTGTTTCTTATGTGAGGTAATTATGGGTAAAATCAGACTTGATAACAGACTTTCAGCTGTTGCGTCTCTTGTAAGAAAAGACAGCAGAGTTGCAGATATCGGTACGGATCACGGTTATCTGCTTGCTTATCTTATTGAAAACGGAATATCACCGTCCGGCATTGCTGCTGATCTAAGGCAGGGACCTCTTGATAATGCAAGACAGACTATGGCAGAGCAAGGACTTCTTGATAAGGTTGACTTAATTCTTTCTGACGGTTTAAAGAAAATACCTGAAAATTCCTGTGATGATGTTGTAATTGCCGGTATGGGTGGTAATCTTATTGCCGAAATACTTGAAGGCTGCAGCTGGATTAACAACAGTAATCTTAATATTGTTGCTCAGCCTATGTCTCACGCTGAAGTTCTGAGAAAATTTTACATAAATAACGGCTTTGAAATAAAAGAAGAAATAACTGCTACTGACGGTAAAAGATATTACTGTATTATGTCAGCGGTATATACCGGTAAAATAGTCGAAAAAGATATTTCATATATCTATCTTGGTGAATTATTAAATAACATTGATGATATTACCAAAAAATATATCGAAAAATTAATTTTCACTCTTGAGAAAAAATATACTGCACTTACAAGTGCAGGGAAATCTGATGAAGAAAATTTAGGCGAGATTATTTCTCATATTAAGAAGAAATATACGGAGGCTTGCAATGGTAACAGTTAAGGAAATTTCCGATTATATAGATAGCTTTGCACCTTATGATACAAAATGTGATTGGGATAATTGCGGTGTTTTAATAGGTGATATTAATAGTGAAGTCAGCAAATTGGGGTTTTGTCTTGATCTGACTGAGGAAACACTTGATAATGCCTGGAAAAACGGCGTTGATTTGATAATTACCCACCATCCCGTAATTTTTAAGGCACAGAAAACTTTTCTTAAAGGAGATATTGCATTTGAGGCGGCTTTGAAGGATGTTTCTGTTTTATCGGCTCATACATGCTTTGACTGTGCTGAAGGCGGCGTGAATGATGTATTATGTGATATTCTCGGCATTAAAAATTATATCGGTGTGCCTTCCTCTCAATGCCCGGTTCCTATGGCAAGAATAGGTGATGTCGAAAAACAAAGCTCTGCTGATTTTGCAGCACTGGTCAGTAAAAGACTCGGAACAGTGTGCCGGGTTGTTGACTGCAACAACGAAATTACTAAGGTAGCTGTTTGCGGTGGCGCAGGAGCAGATTTTATTGACGATGCAATTAAAATGGGTGCAGATGCATATGTTACCGGTGATATGAGTCATCACGAATTTTTAAATGCAAAAGATAAGGGCATTACAGTTATTGCTGCCGGTCATTTTGAAACTGAAAACCCCGCAATGGCTTCTCTTATGAAAAAAATATCAGAAGAATTCAGAAACATTGAAACGATTATTCTTAATCAGAGTAATCCGGTAAAATATATTGGCTAAGGTGAATTATGGCATTAGACGGAATCTTTTTATCAAAGATAAAAAAAGAACTCATTTCAAATGCAGTAGGCTTGAGAGTTGATAAAGTGAATCAGCCTACGAGAGATGAGATAATTCTTAATTTAAGAGGTAAGGGCTGTTCATACAGGCTTCTTTTCTGTGTACGAGCTGATAGTCCCCGGGTACACTTCACATCGCACCCTATAGATAATCCGCCCGTACCACCTATGTTCTGTATGCTTATGAGAAAACATCTCACGGGTGCTCTTATAAAGAATATCAGGCAGCATGAGCTTGACAGAATTCTATTTGTAGATTTTGATGCGACTAATGAAATAGGCGACAAGGTTGAGCTTACATTGTGCATTGAAATAATGGGCAAATATTCAAATCTTATTCTTCTGCAAGGCGATAGAGTTATCGATGCAATAAAGAGAGTTGATTTTACAACATCATCTGTAAGGCAGATACTTCCTGGCGGAGATTATAAGCTTCCGCCGTCTCAGGGTAAGCTAAGCATCGAAAAAGAAGAAATTGATTTAATAGTTGAAAAAATATTATTGCAAAAAGAAAAGAGTCTTTCAGGTGCAGTTATTAATGTTCTTCAGGGAATTTCACCCGTTGTCTCCAGAGAAATTGCATACCGTACTGCTTTTGATGATATAAGTGTTTCAGCGCTTACGCAGGATTGTATAGACACACTAAAAAAGGAGCTTCATCACATAAAATCAAATCTCAGTAATGATGGACTTCTTTATATGCTTACCGAAGAAAACGGAAAGCCAAAAGATCTGTCTCATTATGAAATACGGCAGTATTGCGGAAAGCTTAAAGTAAGAACATATGAAAGCTGTTCTGATCTGCTCGATGATTTTTATTTTGAAAGAGACAGAATCAATCGCATTAATCATAGAGGACATGAGCTTATCAAGCTTATAAATAACTTGATTGAACGTACAAGTCGTAAATTATCTGTTCAGAATGAAGAGCTGAAAAAGTGTGCAGATAAAGATAAGCTGAAACTTTACGGTGAGCTTATTCTTGCAAATATTTATAAGCTTACTAAAGGTATGTCTTACTATGAGGTTGAAGATTATTATAACAATTGCGAGCTTATAAGAATTCCTTGTAATCCTGCTCTGAGTCCTACGGAGAATCAGATGAAATATTATAAGGATTACCGAAAGGCACAGACAGCCGAAAAGATGCTTGGAAGTCTTATTGAACAAGGAAAAAATGAAATTATATATCTTGAATCTGTACTTGATGAGATTTCAAGAGCAGATACAGACAGTGAAATTTCACTTATAAGAAATGAGCTTGCTGACGGCGGATATATTAAAAATATAAAAGGTAAAAAACAAAAGCCGCCTAAGGAGCTTCCGCCCATGGAATTCAGATCGAGTGATGGCTATAAAATTCTTGTCGGCAGGAATAATGTACAAAATGAAAAGCTTTCACTTAAAACAGCTAATAAAAACGATATGTGGCTACACACACAGAAAATTCCGGGTTCACACGTAATAATTTTTGGTGAGGGCAGAGAAATTTCTGATCAGTCAATTGAAGATGCTGCGTTGATTGCTGCTTATTACAGTAAAGCAAGAGAATCTACTCTCGTTCCTGTTGACTATACGAGGGTTAAAGCTCTGAAAAAGCCTAACGGCGGTAAAGCGGGTATGGTTATTTATCATGAGTATTATACAATTATCGTTAACCCTGATAAGGCTGCTGTTGAAAAATTAAGAGTAAAATAAACTAAGGAGGTAAACATATGTCTTTCACTCATTTGCATCTGCATACAGAGTATAGTCTTCTTGACGGTGCTTGCAGAATTAACAAGCTTATTGACCGTGTAAAAGAAATCGGTCAGACAAGTGTAGCAATCACTGACCACGGTACGATGTATGGCGTTATTGATTTTTATAAGGCGGCAAAAGAGAAGGGCGTTAAGCCTATAATCGGATGTGAATGTTATGTTTCAAAAAGAAGCAGATTCGACAAGGTACACGGAATAGATAATGAAAGACATCATCTTGTACTCCTTTGTGAGAACAATACGGGGTATCAGAATCTTATTGCAATGGTCAGTAAGGCCTGGACTGAAGGTTTTTATACAAAGCCGAGAATTGATAAAGAGCTTCTTGAAAAACATCATGAAGGTATCATTGCCCTTTCTGCATGTCTTGCCGGTGAAATAGCTACTTTACTTGTAAGAGGAGATTATGAAGCAGCACGTGAAACTGCTCTCTGGTACGAAGGTGTATTTGGTAAAGGTAAATATTTTCTTGAAATTCAGAATCACGGCTTAAGAGAACAACTTGAAATTATACCTGATTTAATCAGACTTTCAAAAGAAACCGGTATACCTCTTGTAGCAACAAATGACGCACACTATCTTACAAAAGAAGATGCATCTGTTCAGCAGGTACTTATCTGCATTCAGACTAACCATACAATCGGTGAG
>JAZRQQ010000035.1:0-6723 GCA_045649935.1 Acutalibacteraceae bacterium
CAGGAAGTAATTCCTGCAGCACATAAGATTGCAACTGCTGAAGCAAAAGAAAACACTTGCACAGAAGCAGGCTGGGAAGCATACGAATACTGTACAGAATGTGATTACACAACTAAGGTAGAAATTCCCGCAGCAGGTCACAAGAAAGAAACTGTAGCAGGTTATGCTGCAACATGTACTAAAGATGGTCTTACAGACGGTGTTAAGTGTTCAGTATGTGACACAGTTCTTACAGAGCAGGAAGTAATTCCTGCAAAGGGTCATACAGAAGAAACTGTAGCAGGTTATGCTGCAACATGTACAGAAGACGGTCTTACAGACGGTGTTAAGTGTTCAGTATGTGACACAGTCCTTACAGAGCAGGAAGTAATCTCCGCAGCAGGTCACAAGAAAGAAACTGTAGCAGGTTATGCTGCAACATGTACTGAAGACGGTCTTACAGACGGAGTTAAGTGTTCAGTATGTGACACAGTTCTTACAGCACAGGAAGTAATCCCCGCAGCACATAAGATTGCAACTGTTGAAGCAAAAGAAAACACTTGTACAGAAGCAGGCTGGGAAGCATACGAATACTGTACAGAATGTGATTACACAACTAAGGTTGAAATCCCTGCAGCACATAAGCTTGAAACTGTTGAAGCAAAAGAAAACACTTGCACAGAAGCAGGCTGGGAAGCATACGAATACTGTACAGAATGTGATTACACAACTAAGGTAGAAATCCCTGCAGCACATAAGCTTGAAACTGCTGAAGCAAAAGAAAACACTTGCACAGAAGCAGGTTGGGAAGCATACGAATACTGTACAGAATGTGATTACACAACTAAGGTTGAAATCCCTGCAGCACATAAGATTGTAACTGCTGAAGCAAAAGAAAACACTTGCACAGAAGCAGGCTGGGAAGCATACGAATACTGTACAGAATGTGATTACACAACTAAGGTTGAAATCCCTGCAGCAGGTCACAAGAAAGAAACTGTAGCAGGTTATGCTGCAACATGTACTGAAGATGGTCTTACAGATGGCGTTAAGTGTTCAGTATGTGACACAGTCCTTACTGCACAGGAAGTAATCCCTGCAGCAGGTCACAAGAAAGAAACTGTAGCAGGTTATGCTGCAACATGTACAGAAGACGGTCTTACAGACGGTGTTAAGTGTTCAGTATGTGACACAGTTCTTACAGAGCAGGAAGTAATTCCTGCAAAGGGCCATACAGAGGTAGTTGCAGTTGATAAGGCAGCAACCTGTACCGAAGACGGTCTTACAGGCGGTACAAAGTGCTCTGTCTGTGATAAGGTTCTTTCAGGTCAGACAATAATTCCCGCACTCGGTCACGATTATATCGACCATGACGGTAAGGCAGCAACCTGTACCGAAGACGGTTATGCAGAATATCAGACCTGTTCAAGATGTGATTTCACATCATTTGAAAAGATCGCCGCAATCCGTCATAAGGGCTACCTCGTTGTAGTTCCCGGTAAGGAGCCTACCTGTACCGAAGAAGGATATACAGAGTACAAGTACTGTACAAACTGTGATACAAATGTTGGTAAGAGAATTATAGGAACTATCGACCATGCTGATGAGGATGGTGACGAGAAGTGTGATGAATGCGATAAGGAGCTTGGAAACGGTGACGGTCCTTGCGGCTGTATCTGTCACAAGAAAAGCTGGCTTATGCGTATACTTTACAAGATTCTCAGATTCTTCTGGAAGCTCTTCAAAATAAGCAAGACCTGTCCTTGCGGTGTTATGCACTATTAATTAAGAAAGAAGCCACACAGCTGTGTGGCTTCAGACTGTCGATAAAGTCACAAGAACAACAATGCCATAAATATAATTTTTAAAGGCTTGAAAAAACCACAGTAAGCTATAAAAACGGACGAAACATCGAATTTCGTCCGTTTTTGCATTGTTTTGCCCTTTTTTCACTCTCTCGGAGTACCTCTGTACGCCTTTGGAGTGAATAAAAGGGTATCTTGTAACTTTCTCAGCAGTCTGCCAGCTTATCAAAAATACTTTTTGACAAGCAGAAATAGGTTATTATATAAGAAATCTCATACATTTCTCTGAGCTTTACCTTGACAAGGATTTATTGAAATGTTAATATATTGTTAATGTGATATATTGGAAAGGGTAGTGTTAATATGAAAAAAATTATTTCACTTGTTCTTGTTACAGTTATGCTTTTTGCGGTAATGGTACCCGGCATAACAGTATCAGCTGCAAACGAAAGAACTCCCATTGTTTATATCCGCGGCAACGGTGACGGACTTTTTTATCCTGACGGTACTCTCTGTGTTGCACAATTTGAGGATCTCTCTCTTGACGGCGACGATGGTATTGATAAAGATACTATCGTTGAAACTACAGTTAATATTCTCAAGCCCTTTGTTCTCGAAGGTATGTTATTTGATAACTGGGACAATTACGGCAGAGCTATTTATGAAGAGCTTAAGCCTCTTTTCCCTGATGCAGGTCTTGACTATAACGGTAACCCTACAAAGGGCACCGGCGTTCATCCTGATGTAATGGCCAAATCAATCACAGATTCGAAGTCAACATGGAATTATGTTTATAACGGTCAGTATTCCTTTGCCTATGACTGGAGACTTTCTCCCTATGATCACGTAGACAGACTCCATGAATATGTGCTTCAGGTTCTTGATACAACGGATCAGGAGCAGGTTTCAATGTATGCAAGATGTATGGGTGGCAGCCTTCTTATGGCATACATTGAAAGATACGGTCATCTCGGCCACATAAAGAATGTTGCTTTCTGCGATGTTCTCTCAAACGAATCCACGCTCTTCTCCAAGGCTTTCAGCGGTCAGATTGAATTTGACGCAAAGGCTATTGAAAGATATGCAGGTCAGGTTGACTTCTTAGGTCAGGTCGGTGACGGTGTAGGCTTTGAATTCAGCGATGTTCTTTACGAAATCGTATTTAAGACCATGGATTTCTTCAATCAGATAAATGTAACCGATAAAGCACTTGACGGTATAGAAGAGCTTTATGAGAAGCTTGCAAAGGCTCTTATGCCTTCACTTCTTCACGCTTTCGGTATGGCTACTCAGGTTAATTATTGGACCGAAGTAAACAACAAGGATATGGATGCTGCCCTTGAGCTTCTGTATGGCAAGGAGGGCTCTGAGCTTCGTATCAAGTATAAAGGTCTTATTGATAAAATCCAGTATTACAGAGAGCACGTTTCAAAGGATCTTAATGCTTTCTATGCTAAGCTTGATGAATACAAAATCCATTACGGATTTATTGCAAAATATGGCTTTATGAATATGCCTATACTCAAGGATTCAGAACTTACAAGTGACTCACTTGCAAGCCTTAAGCATGCTGCATATGGTGCTACAACTGCTCCTCTCGGCAAGACTCTTTCAGCAGATTATATTGCAAGCCGTGAAGCACTCGGCCTCGGTAAATATATCGCTCCTGACAAGCAGGTTGACCTTTCAACTTGTGTAGCACCTGATACAACATGGATTCTCAAGAATGCTCATCACGATGAATTTGACTGTCTTGCTGACATTGTATGGGAATTCCTTAACGGTACAAATAAGACCGTTGACACCGTGAGATCAGGTTCAAGGTTTATGGTGTTCGACTACGAAACTATGAAAGCAACAAAGATGACAGAGGATAACTGTGCTGAATATGAGTGGATTACACGTCCTGTAGAAAAGCCTACAACAGAAACAAGACTTGTATCCTTCATGAAATTCTTCACAATGATTATTGAATGGATTACAAAGCTCTTTAAAGGCGAACTTGATTTTTCAAATCTTTTAGGCTGATAACTGAATAAAAACCCTTGAGCAATCAAGGGCTTTATTTTTTAGTAAGCCTTATCGACGGTGGCAGATTTGATATCGGCGCAAAAATCACAAGGGCAGAGGTAGCCGTGATTCTTTGCAATTATATAAAGCTCTGATAAAGGGTGTTTATTTGCTCATATTTTATACTCATCTGAAAATCTTATCCCATCCCTTTTTGCGGGTGGGATTTTTCAGTCTTTTACCTTTTAATATTTGAATATTTCTTTAAAACAGTTGACAATAATTTATTGCAGTGTTAAAATTTCCGTGTATGAAAATCAGTACGGAGGTTTTGCTATTATGGTAATGAAAACAGCTACACAGAAATTCTTTTATGCACTTTTCGGCTTTATTATTTCTCTTTCTTTCCTTTTCGGAAGTGCATACACCGGTCCCTCAACAGAAAATGCTATCACGGTAAGTAAGCCCAAGGAGGTCAAAGCGGTTTTTGCACTTATTGCCGACCCTCAGGTTTCAAACTATCTCGTTGACAGATATCCTACCTTCAAAGCAGCAGCTGAGGACCTTCATAATGCAGAATGTAAGCTTGATGCAGTTATCGGTGCAGGTGATATTGCAGAGAACGGACTTTCCGTTGAATATCAGCTTGTTTATGACAGCCTCGGCGGTCTTGATACAAGATACATAATGGCTACGGGTAACCACGATATCAGACTCCGTCTTTATGAGCAGAGCATGTACACCTTCTGTAACTTTGCCAATACTCTCAACGGTGATCAGTCAATGCAGTCCTTCCACTTCTCTGAGAGAATAAAGGGATACAAGATTATTGTTCTCGGCTCAGACAAAACTGAATTTGAGGAAGCATATATAAGCCCCGAGCAGCTCACATGGCTTGAAAATGAGGTTGCAGCGGAAAAAGGAAAGCCTGTATTTGTTATTTTACATCAGCCTCTTAAGGCTACTCACAATGTTGAGGTTGCATGGAACAGCTCTGACGATACAGCAGGTACCGTAGGTGCCCAGAGTGATGATATCAAGGCAATTCTTTCAAAGTATAAGAACGTATTCCTTATTTCAGGTCACCTTCATTCAGGCTTCGGTCCCAACAGCTATAATAATGTAGACGGTATCCACAGCATCAACCTTCCCTCAATGTCTATTGAAAATATGGACGGTACCTACAATAACGGCGGTACGGGTTATATTCTTGAGATTTACAAGAACAAGGTTATTTTCAGAGCAAGAGATATGGCTAAGGGCACATGGGTTGCAGAGACAGAGAAGGATTCCAGCTACGACATCGTAATTCCTCTCAAATAAAACATTGTTTTCTGAAGGCACTGCTCACGCAGTGCCTTTTTTATAGTGAATTTTTAAAAATCTTTATTGTTTTAGTTGCATAGATAAAAAAGAGATGTTATAATTGTCCATTATATGCAAATCGAATCCACAGGAGATGTTACTATGAAAATTGGTATTTACGGATACGGTAACTTAGGCAGAGGTGTTGAAGATTCCGTTAAAAGAAATAAGGATATGGAGCTCGTTGCTGTTTTCACACGAAGAGAACCCTCTTCGCTTAAAATAGCTACAGATAATGTTCCCGTAGTTTCTGCAAATGATATATTAAGCTGGAAGGATAAGATAGATGTTCTTATTATCTGTGGCGGCAGTGCTACGGATTTACCCGAAATGACTCCGGAGCTTGCAAGAAATTTCAATGTTGTTGACTCTTTCGACAACCATTCTTCTATTCCTGTTCATTTTGAAAATGTTGACAAGGCTGCTGCTGAGGGCAGAACAACTGCACTTATTTCCTGTGGCTGGGACCCGGGTATGTTTTCTCTTAACCGTCTTTATGCATCCTGTATTCTTCCTGACGGAAGTGATTATACCTTCTGGGGCAAGGGCGTTTCTCAGGGACATTCCGATGCTATACGCAGAATAGACGGTGTTATTGATGCCCGTCAGTATACAGTACCCGTAAAGGAAGCTGTTGACAGAGTAAGAAAGGGCGAAGCACCTGAATTTACTGCAAGGGACAAGCACGAGAGAGTCTGTTATGTGGTAGCTGAAGAGGGGGCAGACAAGGAAAGAATCCGTAAGGATATTGTTACGATGCCTGCTTATTTTGAGCCTTATAATACAACAGTTCATTTTATTACTATGGAAGAGATGAAGAGGGATCACTCTGAGCTTCCTCACGGTGGAAGTGTTATCCGTACGGGCGTTACCGGTAAGGATAACTGCCATACCCAGGTTATTGAATATCAGCTCACTCTTGACTCAAATCCCGAATTTACGGGAAGTGTTCTTGTCTGCTTTGCAAGAGCAGTTGCACGAATGGCAAAGAGAGGAGACTACGGCTGCAAGACCGTATTTGATGTTGCTCCTGCTGACCTTTCAGCTATTGAAAGAAACGAGATTATTGCACACCTTTTATAATACAAGGACGGATAAAGCTATGTTATGTAAAAATATCGGTATAAATAAAGAAGGTCATCTTACCTTTGCAGGTATGGATACAGTTGAGCTTGCAAAAAAGCACGGAACTCCCTTATATCTGAGTGACGAAAACCGTATCCGTGAAAATTGCCGTACCTATATAAAGGCTATGAAGGAAGCCTTCGGTGAAGGAAGCTATCCTGTTTATGCGGGTAAGGCTGCCTGCTTCAGACATATGTACAGCATTATGAGAGAAGAAGGAATGGGCATTGACCTTGTATCTCCCGGTGAGATTTACACCGCTTTCAGTGCCGGCTTCCCTATGGAAAATTCCTTTTTCCACGGCAACAATAAAACAGACTGGGATATTTCCTACGCTATGGAGTGCGGAGTCGGCTATTTTATGGTTGACAATATGTATGAGCTTAAGGCTATTGATACTCTTGCAGGGGAAAGAGGTATCAGACAGAAGGGTATTTTC
>JAZRQQ010000036.1:0-24795 GCA_045649935.1 Acutalibacteraceae bacterium
GTTACCCGTTCAGCTCTTGAAAATGCTTCTTCTGTTGCTGCTATGGTTCTTACAACAGAGTCACTTATTTCCGATATCCCCGATCCCGCAGCAGATGCAGCTGCAGCAGCTGCTATGGCTCAGGGCGGCGGAATGTATTAATCCGTATATCAGCACTCAATGCTATAAGAAAATCCCATCGGATACAGATGGGATTTTTTCTTTTATCTATTTACTTTTAAATGGCATAGTATTATAATATCTGTATCAGAAAAAGGAGATGTTAAAATGAAGAAGAAAATTATTATCGCAATCGCAGCCATACTTGTTATTGCCGGTGCAATAACCTTTTATTTCACAAGATATATGAAAGACAGCGGTGATACAGAAGAGCTTTTCAGAGAGAATGTTTTATCTGTAGGATATGAAAATACCGTTGAAGAAGCAATTCCCCAGACGGAGCTTTATACTCTGATTAAAAATCATTTTGAATTAGAGCTTCCCGAAGGAAAAACAGAAAAGAAAGCAATCGTAATCGGATATGACGGCTGCAGAGCAGATATTCTCACGGAGATTCAGAAAGAAAAAAGTGCAATTTCCGCTCTTGCAGACGATGGCGCAAAGCTCCTTCTTTCATATTGCGGCGGTGTGAACTACCCCGAAGAAAACAAGCAGAAAACCTCAACTGCTCCCGGCTGGTGCTCAATTCTTACAGGTGTATGGGCAGACAAGCACGGAATCACAGCAAACGATATTACAAAATCCCTTGACTATAAAACTCTGCTTACCACTCTTACAGAAGAAAAGACAATTGACAGTGCAGCTTTTATTACAAAATGGGCAGGTCATTTTTCCAGAGATAATGCCACTTATCTTCTTGAAAAGGAATATTGTGAAGAGAAAAATCTTAACGTTGCTTTTACAAAATGTAAAAACGATGAGGAATCCCACGCTTACACCCTTGAAGAAATCAGTAAAGACAACTGCTCAGACTTTATTTTCGTTATTTATGAGCCCACCGATTCAACGGGACACAACTTCGGCTTCACCCACAATAATCCCCGCTATAAAAAAGCTTTCAAAACTGCTGATGCTTACGGATCTGAAGCGCTCAGCGCTATCAAAAACAGAGAAGCTTATGACAAGGAGGACTGGCTTATTATTATAACCTCCGACCACGGCGGAATAAATACAGACCACGGTAATTCAAGTATTCAGGAAAGAATGACATTTATTATTTCAAATAAGGATATGTAATATACAGAACCTCCCATCGGTAATTACGATGGGAGGTTTATTTCAGCTTAGTCTTGTAAGAGGCTTCTCAATATTATATCCCTCTTCCTCATTATAGGACATTTCTACTGTCCCGAACGGGAAATAATGTATCGTATAAAAAGCTGTTTCATCTGAAAAGCTGTCAACCGTGACAAGGAAAGGGGCTAAGGGCATTTTATCTGAATATAAGCCTTTCACCTGACCTTCAACTGCTTCAAGGTATATTGCGGGAACATCGGCTTTACAGGAAACAATCGGGTCAGATGAAAGAAAAGCTAAAACCACTGTAAGTATAACAAGAAAAGTCAGAACAATTATTTTTGCTTTTTTATTCATATCAGCCTCTCCTTTATCCGTATAGCTGACCGACTTTATACCAGTATTTCTCAATTTTTTTACTGTCCATACCTTTATAACCTGCTTTTTTTATAGCTCTTATTGATTTTGCAGGCTTTTCGGAAAAGAGAATCCCGTTGGTACGAAGCTCATCAGCCCAGAATACAACATACTCTTCTGTAACATCAAGCCAGTCATAGCCTGCATTTTTTACAGCAATAACAGACTTTTCAATAATATCCTGTTTTTCTATAGGTATTGTCTTAATATCATCAATAAGCTTAAGCTTTCCGTCAGCTATCTGCAGATTAATTTCATCACCGTTTGCGGTTTTGTTTTCAGCATAGTACGAGAAGGCAAACTTTATAATTGCTTCAAAGCTGCTTTTTATACCGCCGAATTCTTCACTTTCAGGCTCTCTTCCGAAATGAGGCATAACCTTATCTTCTGAAACAAGCTCTATGCTGCCGTCTTTTATGCTTATGTCATATTTTCTTACAACCGAGCCGTATTTATCATCCTTTGCTACTACTCTGACTTTTCCGTCAATCCCCTTTTCAAATTCCCAGTACAGCTCAGTTGAATCCGTTTCAAGAAAAGAATCTGAATATTCCTCTATTCCGTTTTCATAAGCAGAAAAAGTGAATGTCAGAAGCCCTGACGTGGGACCGAAGGCGAGAGTACATTCTTCGGCTATCCCATCATTATCTATATCAGCTGTTATTTTATCGTAATAAGCATCAAGAATGTCTGAAAATCCGAACACAGCTTTATCGGCAAGACAAGGTACCGCTTTTGTATTTGCACCATCGTATTTATATTCGGGAACGGGAGATGACTTTTCAGCTGAAAAGATAAGATCTCCTCCGTCTTTTTCAAAGGTGTATGTATTCTTTCCGTCATCGGTTTTCAGAATCACATATTCATCGGTTTCCTCGTAAGTGCCTATCGGAAGATAGCTGCTTAATATTGACAGAACAAAGCTGAATCTTTTTCCCGAAGGTGACAGAGTAAGAGTTGACACATCACCCGTATCTGACTGACAGATATAATAATATTCCTGACTGTCACCTACAGAAATAAGCGGTGAAGTTGCTTCTTCAATGTAATAAGCTTTTGTTGTCGGCTCTTTATTTTCAGAGGCCCCTGCCTCATTACCGATATATTCCACATCAGCAAAAAGATAAATTGCCGAAACACCAGAAATCCTTGCAGGGTATTGCTCCGCTATCATTCCGTCATACATTATTCTTATATACAAGCCTTCGTATAAATCCGGTACGGGAACGGATGAGCTTACATTAAGAGACACCCATATTCTGTCTGCAGTTTTTCGTTCTTTTGTATCTGAAAAAGGCTCAACGAGAACAAAGTCACCGTTCTTGTCTGTATCAAGCACCTTTGCATCAAAATAGGCAGAGGATGCTTCAGTTGAAATTACATTTCCCGTAAGAGAATCAACCTCTATTCTTTCAACTATCTCATTTGTGCCGTAGGCCTCTTTGGTGTAAAGGATAATATTTTTATCGGCAAGATATGAGGTACGGTAAATATATCTTATTCCGCCTTCCAATTTTTCAAAGAATCCTATCTCACCGGTCATATAAGGAACAGACAGATTGATGAGCTTATTTGAAACATCGACTGACACACCTAAATCTGTCAGTAAAATATGTTCAATATCACCGTAAGTGCCGATGTTAGCTTCTCTTCCTATTTCTTTAAGGTAGTTTTCAGCATAAGCTACACACTGATTCCACATACTCTCTCTGTCTTTATCGGTAACGGAAAGAACTCTCTTTTCATAAGCTTTCGGGAACATTCTTTTGATTGAAGGACCGAGAGCTGAACCGTCCTCGGTATATTCAACATCAATAAATTTATATCCGTTTGCGGTATTTTCGAAGGTCATAACTGCAGCAGTAGAATGACCGCTGCTTTCTAAAAACCAACCGTTTTCAAAGCCGAAGCATGAAAATCTTTCAAGGAGGTATACGGTAATTTTATCTCCTTTTTCCTCTGTTCCTAAGATAATGTGACCTTCGGCAGGACATTCACCCATCCAGCTTTTCTGAGCATTGATTTTCAGAATTGCTCTTCCTACAGCTTCATCAAGATTAATGTCAACCGCAGGTGTACTCTCTTCGTAATCGAGGCTGTAAAGTGCCCAGGATTCATAATTAACCGAACAGTTTTCACCCATTACACGGTAGTAAGTACCGATTTCCTCTTCGGTCTTTTCTTCGGGTGAAAGACTTATTTCATAAACCTTTTCTTTGCCGTCCTTCTCAGCATAAATTGTAATGTCTGCACCGGGTGTATTCTTATAATCCGTAAAGTCAGGCGTCCAGCCTACAAGCTTTTCACCGTCGTCATCATTATATTTTTTGTTGTATATATTTGTACTGCCGCTTGTAGATTCTGCTTTAGTTATATTGTATTTTTCACCGAGGCTGAAGGATATCTGACCGTAGCCTACGGCACTGTAGGACGGATTGCAGTACCAGAGAAATTCCTCTTCAACCTCTGTTTTCTCGCTTACGGGATCAGTCATAAAGCATACTGCAACGGCAATGCTCGCGATAACAGCTGCAGCTATTACCCAGAAGGCAGGCTTTTTATAATTAAGAACTGCTTTAATTCTTTTCTTTACTCCTACCTCACCGAAGGCAACGGGGCAAGCAGAAATCATTCTTCTCGGTACACTGCAATTAATAAGAGCCATAGAGTAGGGCTTTTTGATATCTGCACCCATTTCTTTTATTACCTTCTCGTCACAGGCAAGCTCAATATCTCTGCAAAGAAGAATATAAGCAAGCCACAGAACGGGATTAAACCAATAAACCGTCAGCAATAAAAAGCCCAGTGGCTTCCAGATATAATCCTTACGCTTCAGATGTGCCTTTTCATGCGCAATTACAAAGGACATATCCTCCTCACTCATTGATGAAGGCAGATATATTTTCGGGCGTACTATACCGAAAATAAAGGGTGTATTTATCGTATCACAGATAAAAATATTCTCTCCCAGAGGCATCGACTGCCGTATCTTCAGATAGATACGAAGATAGCTGATTATACTGTAAAGAACCATAATACCCATACCGCAAAGCCATCCGACGGTAAGATATACAACATCCCACTGAAAGGACTCTATACTGTCTACGGTAACCTGACTGTCAATGTATTCCGAATAAACAGGATTTTCTATAACCTCAAAGGTTGTACTGTTTACTCCCTTATGCGGGTCAACACTAAGTATTTCCTCGGGTATTGTTTCGACACTCGGCACAAGGCTCAGAGAACTTTCAAGGGATATGGGGCAGATAAGACGTATTGCTACAAGCGCCCACAGAAATACCGTTATGGCTTTAGGTGCTTTTCTGAAAATAAGACGAAAAGCAATAACAGCAACAACAAGCCACGAAGCAGATATGCTTACATTGAACAGTTTAAGAAGCAAGGTCATAAAATCCATATTTATCCCTCCCCGAAGCTGTCAACCATTTTTCTCAGTTCCTCTACCTCTTCTTTTGTAAGGCTCTTTCTTTTGGTGAATGCGGCAATAAATGCAGGCAGAGAACCTCCGAAGGTATCGTCAACAAATTTTTCACTCTGAAGAGAATTGAACTCATCCTTTGACACAAGAGATACAACTATTCCCTTTTCATTTTTGAAAATTCCCTTTTCGCAAAGCTTTTTAAGTACGGTATAGGTAGTTGATTTTTTCCAGGAAAGCTCCTTTTCACATTTCTTTACAAGCTCTCCCGAAGCCAAGGGCTCATTTTGCCATATAATATCAGCAAAACGTGTCTCAACCACACCAAGCTTCAATTCTTCCATATATATTCCTCCTTTTGGTCTATTGTCTATCGACTACAGCTATAGTCTATCACCAATAGACTGATTTGTCAACAGTTTTTTTAAAATTATCATTTACAGGAAATTTACGGTAAGTATTATTCATAATATTTTAAAAAAGCCATACTATAATATATCAGTAAGATGACTTCAGAGGAGGAAAAAATCTATGATAACTACAACGGACTTATTTTCTCTCGGACATACAATTGCAGGAGATTATCTCAATTCATTTGAATATCCCTGGCAGGCACTTAAAGGAATAAAGGATTTTATTATAAAAACCGGTGAAAAGCTTTCAGAAGAGGAATTTACTGAAATATCCCCTCAGGTGTGGGTACACAATGAAGCTACGGTTGCACCTACAGCTTTTATCGGTGCTCCTTGTATTATCGGCAAGGGTACCGAAATAAGGCACTGTGCTTTTATAAGAGGCTCTGCTCTCATCGGTGAAAACTGCGTTGTGGGTAATTCCACCGAAGTCAAAAATGCTATAATTTTTGACGATGTTCAGATCCCCCATTATAACTATGTAGGTGACAGTATCTTAGGCTATAAATCCCATCTCGGTGCAGGCAGTGTTACTTCAAATGTCAAGTCTGACAAAAGTCTCGTAACAGTTAAGTATGATGGCAAGGTCATTGAAACAGGTCTTAAAAAATTCGGTGCTATGGTCGGTGACGGTGTCGAGGTAGGCTGTAACAGTGTGCTCAATCCCGGTACGGTTATCGGCAGAAATTCAAATATATATCCCCTCTCCTGCGTAAGGGGTGTAATAAAAGAAAACTGTATCTTTAAAGACAGAAACAATATTGCAGAAAAGAGGTAATTATATGGGTAAGTATTTCGGTACAGACGGCTTCAGGGGTGAAGCCAATATAAACCTTACTGCTGACCATGCATATAAAATAGGACGCTTTCTCGGCTGGTACTACGGTAAAATAAAAAAAGAAAACGGCAGTGACGAGCCTGCAAGAATTATTATCGGCAAGGATACAAGACGTTCAAGCTATATGTTTGAATATACCCTCGTAGGCGGTCTTGTAGCCTCAGGTGCAGATGCATATCTTCTTCACGTAACCACCACACCCTGCGTTTCATATATTACGAAAATCGATGAGTTTGACTGCGGAATTATGATTTCTGCAAGCCATAACCCTTACTATGATAACGGTATAAAGCTTATAAATTCCAAGGGCGAGAAAATGGATGAAAGTGTAACGGATATTATCGAAGCATATCTGGACGGTGAATTTGAAATATCTGAGCTTCCCTTTGCCGAAAAGGATAAAATCGGTAAAACCGTAGATTATGTTTCGGGAAGAAACAGATATATCGGTTATCTTATTTCTCTCGGTCTTTATTCCTTCAAGGGTATAAGAATCGGCCTCGACTGTGCAAACGGCAGCTCCTGGAATATTGCCAAATCTGTTTTTGATGCCCTCGGTGCACAGACTTACGTTATCAACGCTGAGCCTGACGGCACAAACATCAACAAGGATGCAGGCTCAACTCATATTGAAGGACTTCAGAAGCTTGTAAGAGAAAAAAATCTTGATGTCGGCTTTGCCTTTGACGGTGATGCCGACCGATGCCTCTGTGTTGACGAAAAGGGAAATCTTGTTGACGGTGACGGCATTCTTTACATTTTCGGAAAATATATGCACGAAAAAGGCTTTTTCAGTAACTCCACCGTTGTTACAACAGTTATGTCAAATTTCGGTCTTTATAAAGCTTTTGACGAGCTCGGTATCACTTATGCGAAAACCGATGTAGGTGACAGATTTGTCTACGAATATATGTCAAAGAACGGATGCAAGCTCGGCGGTGAACAGTCAGGTCACATTATTTTTGCCAAATACGCTACAACGGGTGACGGTATTCTTACAAGCCTTAAAATGATGGAGGTTATGCTTGCCAAAAAGAAAAAGTTTAGTGAGCTTCTTGAAGGCTTCATGGCATATCCTCAGCTTCTTGTAAATGTCCGTGTTGCAGATAAATCTGCCGTAAAAAACGATACTGATGTTATTGCTTCAATAAAAGAGGTTGAAGAACAGCTTGGTGCAAACGGCAGAATCCTTGTAAGAGAATCAGGCACAGAGCCCGTCATCAGAGTTATGGTTGAGGCTGAAAGTGATGAGCTCTGCAGAAGCTGTGCTTACAAGGTAACAGATGTGATAAAAAACAAAGGATACGAATTAAAATAAAGGACTGATATTATGGTTAATCTCGGTAATGATTGGGACGAAATATTAAAAGACGAATGGGAAAAGCCCTATTATAAGGAGCTTCGTCAGTTTCTGAAAAAAGAATATTCCACCTATGAGATATATCCCGGTATGCACGATATTTTCAATGCACTCAGATATACCTCATATAAAGATTGCAAGGCAGTAATTATCGGTCAGGATCCCTACCACGAGCCCGGTCAGGCTCACGGTCTGTGCTTTTCCGTAAAGCCCGGTGTACCTCTGCCCCCTTCTCTTAAAAATATTTACAAGGAGCTTGAAAGTGACCTCGGTGTCCCGCCTGCAAAAAACGGATATCTTGAAGCCTGGGCAAAAAGCGGTGTTCTTATGCTCAACACCGTTCTTACCGTAAGAAGAGGTGCTGCCAACAGCCACAAGGATAAGGGCTGGGAAATATTCACAGATACGGTTATCGAAAAGCTCAACGAAAAGGATACTCCTGTTGTCTTTATTCTGTGGGGTGCAAACGCAAGAAGAAAGTGTGACAAAATTACCAATCCCATACATAAAAAGCTCATCACCGTTCACCCGAGTCCCCTTTCGGCTTACGGTGGATTTTTCGGCTGCAGACATTTTTCAAAATGTAACGCACTTCTCCGTGAAGCAGGTCTTGAAGAAATAGATTGGAGAACAGAATAACATCTATTGTGCAACTTAAACAAAATATAAAATATTTTATGTTTTATTATATCAAAATTCGTTCTGTATATTGAATTTTAAATAATTTGTGATATAATTTCCTTAGTCATAGATAATACTATGATATAATTACAAGGAGGATTTTAATATGAAAAAAATCATCGCAATTTTACTCGCAGCAGTAATGCTCTTTGCTCTTGCAGCCTGCGGTGGCGGCGGAGAAGAAGACACAACAACAGCAGCACCTGCTGAAGACACAACTGCAGCTGTTGAAGAAGCTCCCGAAGCAGACGTAGTCGACTATGATGCTATTGAAGACAATATGACATCAGAAGACGGTAAGTATGCAATTGCTTTCGTTACCGACGTTGGTCAGCTTAAGGACAAGTCCTTTAACCAGGGCACATGGGAAGGCGTTAAGAAGTACGCTACCGACAATGACAAGTCATACAAATACTATCAGCCCGCTAACGGCGACGCAGCTACTGACGACGACCGTTACGATGCTATGAAGGCTGCTGCTGATGCAGGTGCAGAAATCATTGTCTGCGCAGGCTTCTTACAGGGTACAGCTCTTCAGAAGGCAGCTGAAGAATTCACAGACGTTAAATTCGTATTCATCGACGGTTGGACCCTCGCTGATGCTGACGGCAACGCTCTTGCAAACGTTGCAGCTGTTGACTTCCAGGAAGAACAGTCAGGTTACCTTGCAGGTTACGCAGCTGTTATGGAAGGCTACACAAAACTCGGTTTCTCCGGCGGTGGCGGCGGAACAAACCCCGCTTGCTGCAGATTCGGTTACGGTTATGTTCAGGGCGCACAGGCTGCAGCTGCTGAAAAGGACATTACTGTTGATATGAACTACAGCTGGGAATACGGCGCATCCTTCGGTGCATCTGCTGAACTCCAGACAATGCTTAACGGTTGGTACACTAACGGCACAGAAGTTGTATTCGCTTGCGGCGGTTCAATGTGTCAGTCAGCTTTCGCAGCAGCTTCTGCTAACGAAGGCGCAGTTATCGGTGTTGACGTTGACCAGTCTTCACAGTCAGAAACAGTTATCACATCAGCTACTAAGGGCCTCAGAGAGTCAGTTGCTTACATTCTTGATAAGCTCTATACAGACAACTGGGCAGAAGTAGGCGGCAAGCAGACAACTCTTGGCGCAGCTAACGATGCAGTAGGTCTTCCCACAGCTACATGGTCACTTGAAAAGTTCACTCTTGAAAACTACGAAGCTCTCTTCGCTTCACTCAAGGACGGCACAGTTGTAGTTGACAGAGACTACGAAGCAGGCCTTAAGGCAGACGCTTTTGCAAACGTTAACCTTAACATTGTATAATTGTTAACTCTATAAAAAACACGGGATTCACTCCCGTGTTTTTTATTTGCTGTAAAAGCAGCCTTCATCAGATTGTAGAAATGTAAAAAATAACAGGTATCCACAAAGGATACCTGTTCAGCTTTTGGTGTTTTACCGATAAAATATTTTTATCTTATAACCTTATAAATCAGCTGATTTTCCATCGGTTTTTCATCACTGAAGCTGAGTGCTTCAAGGAAAAGTACTTCAGCTGACGAAATCTTGCTTTCATCGTTTGTATGAAGCTCAGCAAGAATATCACCTTTGCTTACCTTTTCCCCCGTCTTCTTATGAAGAATGATACCGGCTGAAAAATCAATCGAATCCTCTTTATTGACTCTGCCTGCACCGAGGATTACACTTGAAGAGCCTATCTTTTCTGCATCCATCTTGCCGATATAACCATCACACTTTGCCGTGATATTATAAACGTATTTTGCCTTAGGAAGCTTATCGGTATCGTTAATTACGTCCAAATTGCCTCCCTGACAGCCGATAAACTCTTTGAACTTCTCATATGCACTGCCGTCAGAAAGCACCTTTTCACAAAGCTCACGGGCATCTTCGTAGCATATGCCTCTTACAAGAGAAATAATGTTAGCGGCAAGGCATAAGCAAACCTCTCTGAGATCCTCACTGCCTTTTCCTCTGAGTGTTTCCACCGCTTCGATTATTTCAAGAGTATTACCGATATTTCTGCCAAGAGGTGTATCCATATCAGAAATAACTGCCGCAACCTTACGCCCTGCACTTGTACCGATAGAAACCATTTTTTCGGAAAGCTTTTCTGCGTCCTCCGGTGTCTTCATAAAAGCACCGCTACCATATTTTACGTCCAGGACAATACACTGTGAGCCTGCGGCAAGCTTTTTACTCATAATGCTCGACGCAATAAGTGGCATACAGCCTACAGTCGCTGTAGCATCTCTGAGAGCGTAAAGCTTTTTATCGGCAGGAGCAAGATTTCCCGTCTGTCCGATAACACATATACCCGTCTTTTTTACAGTATCAATAAATTTCTGTGGCTCAAGAGCTGTGTTGAAGCCTTCAATTGACTCAAGCTTATCAACGGTACCTCCCGTATGCCCGAGACCTCTGCCACTCATTTTAGCAACCTTAGCACCAAGTGCAGCTACAATAGGGGTAACAATAAGGGTTGTTTTATCCCCTACTCCGCCCGTTGAGTGCTTATCAGCAGTGATACCGTCAATTTCTGAAAGGTCAAGCATATCACCGGATTTTGCCATTTCAAGAGTAAGTGTAACCGTTTCCCTGTCATTCATACCGTTAAGATATATCGCCATTAAAAGTGCAGCTGCATGATAGTCCTGAATTTCGCCTTTAACATAGCTTTCAATGAAAAAATGTATTTCCTCATCCGTAAGCTCAAAACCGTCTCTTTTACGGGAAATTATATCGTATATTCTCATTTTATCACCTTCTGATTTTTAAAAGGGCTAACTACAGTCAGCCCTTTTTTTATAGTTTATCTGCTGCCCTTATCATAGGGAATACCCTCAGCCTTAGGTGCTCTTGAGCTCTTTGAGGTAAAGGCAAGAACAACGAGGGTAATAATGTAAGGAAGCATTCTGTAGAAATTAGTGCTGATACCGATATTTGCAAGAGAACAGATACCGTCACCGTTAATATCAATAGTGGAATAAGCTGCTGCAATACATTTAAACAGACCGAACAGGAAGGATGCACCTGCAATAGACCAAGGATTCCAGTTACCGAAAATCATAACGGCAAGAGCAAGGAAACCGAAGCCTGCAACGTCACCCGTTGATGAAGCGTTTGCTGTTGTGAGAGCAAATACAAATCCACCCATACCTGCAAGGGCGCCTGAAATTGTTGTGCCGATGTATCTCATTCTGTGAACGTTGATACCTACTGAGTCGGCAGCCTGAGGATTTTCACCGCAGGCACGTAATCTGAGTCCGAACTTTGTTTTGTAAAGAATAACAGAGAGAATAATAAATATAGCAATACAAATATATGTTGTAAGATAATTCTTTACAAGGAAGGTTTCCTGAAAGAAATTAAGCTCCTGAGTCTTCTCAAATCCGAAGGTGCTTCTCTTAAGCATAAACCAGCTTGCTGCGTCACCCTTTGACATACCGAGAGTATTCTGATGAACAAGAACATTGATAGCAAAAAGAACAATTGCAGGAGCTAACATATTAAGTGCTGTACCGCCGATTGTCTGGTCAGCCTTAAGCTTGATTGAAGCAAAGGATAAGAGCATCGAAAACAGCGCACCCATAAGCGCCGAAACCAACATAGTCAGAAGCATAAGCAGTTGTGCCTGGTCCTGAGTAAAGAGCTCGGTATCCTGCATTATTTTAATAAAAAGAACGCCGATAAATGCACCGAAAATCATAATACCTTCAAGAGCAAGATTAATAATACCGCTTCTTTCGGCGAAAACACCGGCAAGAGCAACTATAAGCAGAGGGATTGCATAAATTAATGTTTGCTGAATCAGAAATGACATTATACTTCCTCCTTACTCTCTGTACCGTCTTCAAATTCAGAAAGAATTTCTTCGTCGGCATCGGTTTTTACTTCCGCTGTGGTTTTAACTTCAGCGGCCTTTGTTTTATTTCTTTTTACACCGCTGATTAACGTTTTGATTACAAGAGAAAATGCACTGAGGTAAACTATGGCACCGATAATAATATCTGTTACATATTCATTATATGCCGTAAGGTTTTTAAGCTGCTGACCGGCTATATTGAGCATTGACATAAAGCAGCCTGAGAAAACAACAGCTACGGGATTGTTACTTGCAAGAAGAGCAATAGGAATACCGTTAAAGCCTTCTGAGGGAAGTGACTGATAAGTCGACCAGAAGAATTCAGTATTACCTGAAAGATAATACAGAGCTGCTGCACCGCCGGAAAGAGCACCTGCAATCATCATTGAGAGAACAATCATTCTCTTACTTCTGATACCTGCATATTCGGCTGCATCTTTGTTATAACCGCAAGCCTTAAGCTCATATCCGAGAGTTGTTTTTGAAATAAGAATATAAACCAGAACGGCAATTACAACAGCGATAATTATACCGCCGTTTACCTGTGAGCCGGGGAATATTTTATCAAGACCGAATTTTGGTGTTGCAACACCGTTGGCAGTTGTTTTCATAATATAACCGATTTTTCCCGATTCACTGCCGTTACGGAATTCACTTTTTTCAAAAATCCAAGTAACAATATTTGCTGCTATCCAGTTGGTCATAATACACGCAAGAACCTCATTGATATGAAGATATGCCTTTACAAGTCCGGGAATTGCACCCCATAATGCACCGGCAAGAATACCTCCGAGGAAGGCGATTATCCAGATAAGCCATACCGGAACAGCTGACGAAGGTATACTAAGAGCAAGGAGCAGAGTTGCTGCAGTGCTCATAAGATACTGACCGGGGGCACCGATATTGAAAAGGCCTGTTTTAAAGGCAATCGCAACGGAAAGACCTGTCATAATGATAGGTGTTGCTCTGAAAAGCAAATTACCGATATTGACAGGATTGAAGCCGAAGGTAAGCTCACCTACCGAATCTCGTCCCGTGCTGAAAATACCGAAGAATATGAGCTTCAGTCCTTCAAAGCCCGCCTTAAGAGTTATTTCATCATTAGTAAGGGCAACAACAATAATAATGATACCGCCTACAAACATACCGATTAAAATCGAAATAAGTGAGGACAGAACAGATTTTGTGCCGTCTTTTCCGTAGAAATTTTTCATCTTTTCAACAAAAGAGGATTTATTATTCATCTGCTTTTACCTCCTTATCCTTTTTAGTACCTGCCATATAAAGACCAAGCTCCTGAATATTTGTCTTTTTAGGATCAAGCTCACCGACAATTTCACCCTCGTACATTACAAGAATTCTGTCAGATACACTCATAACCTCATCAAGCTCAAGGGAAACAAGAAGAACAGCTTTACCTTCATCTCTCTTTTCAACAAGCTGACTGTGAATATATTCAATTGCACCTACATCAAGACCTCTCGTAGGCTGAACGGCAATAATAAGAGGCTGATTACGGTCAAGCTCACGGGCAATAATTGCTTTCTGCTGATTACCGCCTGACATACTTCTTGCTATGGTTATGGGACCCTGACCTGAACGGACGTCAAACTGCTCAATAAGCTTTTCAGAATATTCTCTTACAGCTCCGCTTTTAATAAAGCCGTGGCTCTGGAACTGAGGCTCGTAATATCTCTGAAGCACACAGTTGTCTTCAAGAGTAAAATCAAGAACAAGTCCGTGCTTATGTCTGTCTTCAGGAATATGACTTATACCGCTTTTAAGTTTGGAGCGGATAGAGAAATTAGTAATATCCTTTCCGCAGAGAGTAAGCTTACCTGATGAAAGCTTTTCAAGACCGGATATTCCCTTTATAAGCTCTGTCTGTCCGTTTCCGTCAATACCTGCAATACAGAGGATTTCCCCTGCTCTTACATCAAAAGAAACATTTTTTACTGCTGCTTTTTTACTGCCCTTTGAATTGACCGTAAGCTTTTCAACCTTAAGAATAGTTTCCTTCGGCTCAGCATCCTTCTTTAAAACAGAAAGCTGAACAGGTCTTCCGACCATCATCGTGGAAAGCTCTTCCTTTGTGGTGTCCTTGGTATTTACCGTACCGATATACTTACCCTTACGAAGAACCGTAACACGGTCAGATACAGCCATAATTTCGTTAAGCTTATGAGTAATGAAAAGAATAGACTTTCCCTCTTTGGCAAAGCCACGCATAATCTCCATAAGCTCGTCAATTTCCTGAGGAGTAAGAACAGCCGTGGGCTCGTCAAAAATAAGAATTTCATTATCACGGTAGAGCATTTTAAGAATTTCTACTCTTTGCTGCATACCTACGGTAATGTCCTCAATTTTTTTATCAAGGTCAACCTTAAGACCGTATTTTTCACTGAGGGCCTCAATCTTTTTTCTTACCTGCTTTTTCTGAAGAAAGCCGAATTTTGTAGTCTCAGCACCCAAGATAATGTTATCTAGAACAGTAAAAACATCAACAAGCTTGAAATGCTGATGCACCATACCGATACCTAAATCCGTAGCCTCATTAGGATTATTTATTTTTACAACCTGTCCGTTCTTTTTGATAACACCCTTCTCCGCCTGATAAAGACCGAAGAGAACAGACATAAGTGTACTTTTACCGGCTCCGTTTTCTCCTAAAAGCGCATGAATTTCGCCTTTCTTAAGCTGCAGAGTAATATTATCATTAGCAATAATACCGGGAAATTCCTTGGTTATCCCCAACATTTCAATTATGTATTCGGAATTCATAGGACCCACTCACTTTCTGAAAAGTTTATAAAAAATGCTATATTTTTCCACATACATTTTACAATGAAATCCCTCAAAAATCAATAAGTTTCACCAATAAACGGCATTTTAGACAATAAAGCACCTGTACAATTGATATTTTAACCAAAGGCATTCTTTTTATGAGCTTTAAACATAAAAAAGCTCCCTGATACTGCTGACGCATATCGGGGAGTTTAGAATAAATTCCGTGCGGAAGGTTTAATTTTTGAGCATCATTTTATCACGTAAGGCCTCAGGCTCTGATAAGCTTTTCAATGCTTTCCTCATATAAATCAAAAAAGCTTTCGACAATTTTCTTATCATCCTCGTTACCTCTCACGCACATTGAAAGTGTAATGACATTTCTCATTGATGTAGCTGAAAGAAGCACATAGGGCTTATATTTCACAGCGCCTGTCATAAAACCGTCTGTAGGCTCATGTCCCTCAAGAGCCAGAGCCTTATGGTCAAGAATACCGATATTGCTCATAGCAAGAAGAGGATTTGAATAACCTATTTTGATAATTTCTTCACTTGCAGCGTGAGGCAGAATCTTATATCCGAAGCGGAGAAGAGGCAGACCGTAAAGTCCCATAAACTTATCCTTCTTGAAACGGTTAGACGAGTTTACAACATACTTAAGGGTTTCTGTAATATCACTGCCGCGTCTCGGAATATTGCACTGCATAAAGGCTGTATGATTAGTAATACCCTGATTTGAGCTGTCCTTTATATGACGCCGAAGGTCAATAGCGCAGGAAATTGTTACACTGTCTTTATCATCGTAACCGGCAAGAGAGTAAAGTGCATCGAAATAGGCAGTAACGAGCATATCGTTTACCGTCGCACCGTATTTTTTTCCTGCCTGCTTTATTGCAAGAAATTTATCCTCGCTGAGCTTTCTTCTTGCTATAAAGGATTTGTCTTCCGTTCTGCTTTCCGTAAGAGGAAATTTATGATTATCTTTAGCGCAGACATTTTTATAAAGATTTCTTGCCATTTTCTCCTGAGCGGGAGTGAAATCCTCATATACAGACTCATAAGAACGTGTACCCTCTTTAAAATCAAGAGGCAATATTCCTTTTTCAACATAATCGTTGTAGTTTTTACAAAAGGCACTGATAAAATACTTGAAGTCACCGCCGTCCATACACATATGATTTTCCACGAAGCAGATAGTTGTCTTGCCCCCGTGGAAGAAAATAGCAACCTGCATCTGTAAATCACTTTCAGGAGGTATGTACTGGGTGAGAAAGGCGTCAACAGCAGACTGAACGTCTTCCGGATACGCAACAATCACCACATCGTCAATTTTATAAGGCTTCACTGTCCAGTAAGGTCTTACACCGTTATCGGTAAAGCTTGAATGGAATACAGGTGCCTTTTCAAGGAAACAGATAAGAACGGTCTTGAAGGCTTCAACATTTATCTCGTAATCATAATGAAGCTCAAGGTGTACCATTCTGTCGTTGAAATCCCTGAAAAGATAATGCATCTTATCCCATAATTCTGCATTTATTCTTCGCTCCATGAGTAATCCTCTTCTTTCGTTTCTTTATTAATCTTAAGAAGTCTTACAACAGCTATCACCATATCTATAAACACACCCAGGAGAATGAGAAGCCAACCCGGATGCCAGGGAATAATACCTGCTATACTTAAAGCGGCATAAAGAAGAGTAAAAATAACGGGCAGATAAATAAGAACAGATAAAATTCCTGTTTTTTTATTGAAGTATACTGAAAGGATAACATCTAAAATCAGAGACAGCGGCACTGCAAAAATAAAGCTTATCCAGCTTCCCTTTACGTGAAAAACAAGAGTCATAACAAGGAAATACAAAACAGCAAAAAGGAACACCGATGCTATGCACATAAGTCTTGACGGTATAGTGAACTTTCCTGTTTTTCCGATAAGCTTGCTTGAAAAAATAATCATTGCAACAATCAGAGCTATAAATATACCACCGACTAAAATAAGCCATGTTCTCGACCAGGCACCTGTTGCAAAGCTCACTGCAAGGAAAGTAACCACAAGACCGAAAACAAAACAGATTATACCTACTATGGCAAGAGCGCTTCTCTGAAGAAAATTGCCCTTCTTTTTCTTGGTGTTCTGCTCTCTCTGATAAGCAGATACCAAATC
The DNA here is from genome assembly GCA_045649935.1 of Acutalibacteraceae bacterium. GTDB lineage: Bacteria > Bacillota > Clostridia > Oscillospirales > Acutalibacteraceae > UBA6857. The sequence goes on from JAZRQQ010000036.1 coordinate 17,192, forward strand.
GGGATATTCGCCCATAATAATCTGAGCTATGATTTTATCATCTCTGAGACCGGTTGCAACAAGCTCATTAGCCCTGTCAGTCATTTCAGCTATAAGCTTCTGCTTATATTTATAGAGAGATTCTGTCTCTTTCATATTTTTGAAAGAGCTTTCTATGTATTCGAGAAAATTATTCATTTTACCACAACTCCTTTAATAATTTGCACATTCATTCTATATTACAAGCCGCTATAATGTAAAGGCTTTTTATAATATTTAAATAAATGTTTAATATATATAAATATAATGTACTAACTTTAAAATAACCTATAAAAACAGCACCCACCGTAAAAGTGAGTGCTGTAAAATACAGAGCTTTTAAATTCTCGCTACACCGCTGTCTCTTGCTGCTTTTGCTACTGCTGCTGCAACGGTAGGACCAACTCTTTCATCAAAGGCTGCGGGAAGAATGTAGTCACTTGAAAGCTCTTCGTCACTTACAAGAGATGCTATAGCCTTAGCTGCTGCCATCTTCATTTCTTCATTGATATCACTTGCTCTTACATCAAGAGTACCTCTGAAGATACCGGGAAATGCAAGAACGTTGTTAATCTGATTGGGGAAGTCACTTCTGCCTGTACCGACAACACAAGCGCCGGCAGCAAGTGCTTCATCAGGCATAATTTCAGGAACAGGATTAGCCATGGGGAATACGATAGGCTTATCAGCCATTGAACGCACCATATCCTGTGTAACACAGCCGGGAGCAGAAACACCGATGAAGATATCTGCGCCAACGAGTGCATCGGCAAGAGTACCGGTTTTACCTGACTTATTTGAGAAGGAAGCAAGCTCAACCTTTGCAGGCTCATTTTCAATACCCGGTCTGTCCTTATGAACTACGCCCTTACGGTCACACATAATAACGTCCTTGATGCCCATTGAAAGGAAAAGCTTTGCAATTGCAACACCTGCTGCACCTGCACCGTTAAATACAGCTACACAGTCCTCAATCTTCTTGCCTGAAAGTCTGAGCGCATTGATAAGAGCTGCCGAGCATACAACAGCCGTACCGTGCTGATCATCATGGAAAATAGGAATATCAGCCTTTTCCTTGAGCTTTCTTTCAATTTCAAAGCAACGGGGGGCACCGATATCTTCAAGATTGATGCCGCCGAAGGAGCCTGCAATAAGGGCAACTGTGTCAACGATTGTGTCTACATCCTTGGATCTGATACAAAGAGGAATTGCATCAACATCACCGAATTCCTTGAAGAGAACACATTTACCCTCCATAACAGGCATACCTGCTTCAGGTCCGATATCACCAAGGCCTAAAACAGCAGTACCGTCAGTTACAACAGCAATAGTGTTCCAACGTCTTGTAAGCTCATATGATTTGTTAATGTCCTTCTGAATTTCAAGGCAAGGCTGAGCAACACCGGGAGTATAAGCAAGTGAAAGAGCTTCCTTATCCTTAACCTTGGCTCTTGCTACAACTTCTATCTTACCTTTCCATTCTCCGTGGAGTCTTAAAGATTCTTTTGCGTAATCCATTTTTCTTCACCTTTTCTCACAAAATATATTTGCCGACGAAAAAACCTTCCGCCGGCAATTTGTCGGCTTTTCAGAAGCCACACTGTTTTAAATTATTTCTCCCAGGGGAAGGTGTACTGTGAAAGACCGAGGTCATCACGTACCTTTGACATTTCTGCCTGAACAGATTCATTGATGGGAACACCGCTGTCTTTTCTCTGAAGCCAGATTTCGTATTCCTTTTCACCGGCAGTGTAAATTCTTTCAGCATCGGGAGCCTTCTTTGATGCTCTCATTGAACGGAGAATCTCGCCTGCCTTCTTTCTTGCAATCTCTTCACCCATAAAGTGTTCAGTGTCAATAGCAATAAAGAAGTGACCAAGATGATAGGGACGGATGTTGCCTTCTTCATCTTTACCGTCAAGATCCTTACCGTACCAGCCGTCCTGAAGGATTGATGAAAGGAATTCTACGAAGAGAGCAAAGCCATAGCCCTTGTATCCGCCGAGTGCTTCACCGATACCGCCAAGAGTTGTAAGAGCTGCAGAGCCTTCACGGATTCTCTTGAGAGCAACACTTGAATCGCCTTCTACTGCTTCACCGTCGATACCGATAATTGTACCGGGATGTACATCTTCACCGATTCTTGCATAATATTCAATCTTACCGTTCTGTGTAATTGATGTAGCACAGTCGAAGTTAAAGTCAAAATCTTCATCAGTAGGAACACCGAGTGTGAAGGGGTTTGTACCGAACATACCCTCAACACCGAATGTGGGAGCAACTGAAGGACGTGCGTTTGTACCTGTCATACCGATACAGCCAGCCTTTGTTGCCATTGTTGTATAGTAACCTGCAATACCGTAGTGTGTTGAATTACGTACAGCAACCATACCCATACCGTACTTCTTAGCCTTTTCGATAGCCATAGACATAGCCTTGTGACCGATAACCTGGCCCATACCGTGATGACCGTCAACAACTGCTGTTGTAGGTGTTTCCTTAAGAATTTCAAAATTTGTTACGGGCTGCTGAATACCTGCATGGATTCTGTCGATATAGATGGGCTTGAAACGGTTACAACCGTGAGATTCAATACCTCTTCTGTCAGATTCAAGAAGAACGTCAGTTACGATTTCAGCATCGTCAGCGGGTACGCCGACACCGATGAACGCATCTTTGATAAAGTCATGTGTAGTTTTCCAGTCAAGAATTACTTTTGGCATTTTAATCCACTCCTATATTTAATAATTTTTATTTTTATATATTCAAGCATTAACGCTCAAATTACTTTTATTCCTTTTCTACCCAGTCCATAGATCTGGAAACAGCCTTTTTCCACCCTGCATAGAGTCTGTTTCTCTCTTCAGTGGGCATCTCGGGGGTGAAAATACGGTCAACCTCTCGGTTAGCTTCGATATCTTCAAGGCTCTCCCATACACCTACTGCAAGACCTGCAAGATATGCAGCACCGAGAGCTGTGGTTTCAACTGTCTTGGGACGGTCAACCTTTGTCTGTGCCATATTTGCCTGAATCTGCATCATAATATTACTTACGCTTGCACCACCGTCAACACGAAGCTCAGAAATGTCGATTCCCGAGTCATCCTTCATAGCCTCAAGAAGGTCAGTCATCTGATAAGTGATGCTTTCAAGAACTGCTCTTGCAATATGCTTTCTGTTTACACCTCTTGTAAGGCCGACAATACAGCCTCTTGCATACATATCCCAATAGGGAGCGCCAAGACCGGTGAAAGCAGGCACAAGATAGCAGCCGTTTGAATCTTCTACGCTTTCTGCAAGCTCGTCACATCTCTTGGGACTGTCAATAAGCTGAAGCTCGTCACGAAGCCACTTGATAACAGAGCCTGCATTGAAGGCGCTGCCTTCGATTGAATATGTAGTTTCACCTTTATAGCTCCAGGCAACACCTGTAAGAAGATTATTCTTTGAAACAACCCTCTTATTACCTGTATTCATAAGAAGGAAGCAGCCTGTACCGTAGGTGTTCTTTGACATACCGGATTTAAAGCAAGCCTGACCAAAGAGCGCTGAGGGCTGGTCACCGATTGCACCGCAGATAGGCACACCTGCAAGCTCTTCAATACCGATAATATTAGAGGCAACGTAGCCGTAAATCTCACTTGAAGGAACGGGCTTGGGAAGAATACCCATAGGAACACCGAGTCTTTCACAGAGATATTCATCCCAGCAAAGCTTATCAACGTCAAAGAGCATTGTTCTTGATGCATTTGAATAATCGGTTACGTGTACTCTGCCACCTGAAAGATTCCAGATAAGCCAGGTTTCAACCGTACCGAAAAGAAGCTGACCGGCTTCAGCAAGAGCCTTTACACCGGGAACATTGTCAATTATCCATTTGATCTTTGTTGCAGAGAAGTATGCGTCAACAATAAGACCTGTATGCTCGGTTATATAATCACAGAGCTCTTTATCCTCTTTGATTTTTTCACACATATCAGCTGTTCTTCTGCACTGCCATACGATAGCATTGTATACAGGCTTACCCGTTGATCTGTCCCAGAGAATGGTTGTCTCACGCTGATTGGTGATACCGATACCTGCAATATCTTCAGCAGAAAAATTACCTGAACGAAGAACAGTAGTAATTGAATTGAACTGGCTGTAAAGTATATTGAGAGGATCGTGCTCAACCCAGCCTGCCTTCGGATAAATCTGCTCAAATTCATTCTGAGCCTTTGCAATAATGTTGCCCTTCTTATCAAAAACAATAGCTCTTGAGCTTGTTGTTCCCTGATCGAGAGCGAGAATCAGTTTTTCTTTCATATAGTTCTCCTTCCGTGTTATAAGCAAACTGCAAAAAAGAAAAGATAAAAAAACAGACACACTTCTCCCACACAGATGGGATATTATCTATTCTCTCATCTCCATAGAATTATATCTCATAACACTTGATATTGAGAAAACACAGACCTCTTTCTCCTGCCAATCTGTATTTTCATTTTTTACAATGATATTGTACTTTAAAACTTAGATTTTGTCAATAATAAACAAGGTTTTTTTACCGCTAAATTATATATATTGTTTTTATGGAACATTAAAAAAAATCCTTTTCTCACTTGACCAAAACCGAATAATATTGTATTATATTATTTGTATTTTGTCTTATTGGGAAAAGAAAGGAAAAATCATAATGGAAATAGTATTTTCAGGTGAAATTTTAAATATAACCCCATTTAAAAACGGTTTTGTTTTTGCTACAAAAAGTATGACTGATGACGGTAAGCTGAAGGCTAACTTCTTCGGTTATGACGCTATCAACGATAAATTCACTCACATAAAAAAATCCGTCTTTCTTAAGGTAAAATTCGGCTATGAATATGAGGAAATTGCACAGCAGTTGGGTGACTATGTATCCTGCGATATCGGTGTTCTCGGTGACAACAGAATTATGGCAATCTTTCCAAACGGTGAATATAATATATTTAATACTGACGGCTCTCTCAATGTTTCATCACTTCTCACCTACCACGGCTCCCCTGTTTGCGATATTGCCGTTGACGGTGCTTATGTATGGTGTGCCGTACCTCAGGAAAATGCAATTATCAAATACTCTCCCCGCGAAGGCAGAATTCTTCTGCGTGTAGGTGGCGGAGACGCAACCGCATTTGAAAATCCCTGTGCCGTTACATTACAGGGCAACACCCTTTACATCTGTAATCAGGCATCAAAGAAAATCCGCACCCTTAATATTCAGACCAACTCCGTAAGAGACTACAGAGTTTTCAATGAAAAGGTATATAAATATATCAATGTTATGGGTAAGGAATTTGTTTGGCTCAAATCCGGACTTTATATTCTTGATTAACAGAAAACTTTTAATCTTCATTCAAACAAAAGCAAAGGACTGTGTATTCTACACAGTCCTTATTATTTTACTGTATCATCGCAGCTGTCGTCTGAAGAGCATCAGCTGCAACACTTTCTGCGGGAGCACCGATATTTCCGAAAACATTTACAATAACTGCTGCTGCAATAACGGTAATGATTGCAACAATAATTGCGGGAATGAACTTTCCTTTGCTGTTCTTTCCGCCATTCTTTTCCTTGCTCATAAGAAGGTAAAGAGGAACGAAAATGAGAAGAGCTACAATCGCTGCATAGAAGAACATACTTGTTGAAGGCACAAGCTTTTCTTCACCGTATTCGATAATTGTAAAGTTGGAGGTACGGCAGGCAATATCACCAAGCCAGGGACCTACAACCATAGGAATAAGAACGAAGAAAATCATTCTGATACCCTGGAAAAGACCTACCTTATCTTCGGGTATATAGTCACGGACAGAGGCATTAAGCTGAATCTGAAGAACAACATAACCGATAAGAGTGGGAGCAATACCGATAAGAACAATTGCTACGTTTGTTGAAGTTGAAAGAATTGCAAGACCTGCAATAAAGAGTACAATTGTAACAATATATGCATTTACCTTATTCTTACCTGAAGCTCTGAGGAGAAGAATTACGCCTGCTGCAAGACCGAGTACGGCAACAACAGCAACGATAATTGTCTTTGTATCAAATACTGCACCCGGAAGAATAACACTGCCGAGATATACAAAAAGATACGGGAAGAAAACCTGAATTGCAATATTATAAATACAGATAGCTGCAAGAGCAAGATAAAGCATTGAATTCTGCTTTACAACAGAAGGTCTGAAGCCGTAGAAAAGGTCGCTCCAATAGTTTGAGTTCGTTTTTTCGCCCTTGATTTCAGGATCCTTAAGAGCAAAGAGACCGAAAACACCGCTTAAGCTCACTATAATACCAAGTCCGAGGAAGAATACCTCGTAAGACACAACATCAGCCTGGCAAAGACTTCCGACACCCATAACTGCAAGCATAGCAAAAAGTCCGACAAAAAGAAGAACAGTTTCAACTGTAGGTCTGACTACGGGATTTGTAACGTCTGTTGTCCATGCATTGAAGGCAGAGTCATTACTCGTTGAACCCATAAAGGTCATAACCATATCCATAATAATTACTGCCCAGACTGTGAATAAGAGAATCTTTCCTTCATCTGTAAGTCCGAAGAGAGAAGAAATGTTTTCCTTAGAAATAAAGCCGAAGGATGCAGTGATTACACCCCAGACAATATAACCGACAGAAATGAAAACCTTACGTTTCTTCATCTTTTCACTGAGTGTACCCATAATAAATGTTGTAACAACAGCTGTGATTGCAGAAAGAGCAACCATACGGCTGATTGCAGTAGTGGGAGCCATTATACCCCATGATTCAAGATTTGCCTTTGATGCACCGTCATAGACTGAATCAAAGAGGAAGGTATTGAAATACATATTTTCTAGGTTCCACGCAATACCGCCCATAAAGCTGAATACAATTATATTCAGCCACGTTCTTTTAGAAAGTTTGTTTTCCATAACTTTTCTCCTTCATAAAAAATTTTACTCTGCTATTATAACAGAGTAAAACGAAAAATTAAATAGTATTCAGATATTTTTCTAATTTTTTATTTTTTATAATTTTTACCAGCATAACTCCGAGAGTGAAGAGTACAACCAATTCTCCGAGTGCTACCAGTGATCCCTGCATAAGAAAGCTCGTAAAATTAAAGGGACCCTCGATGAAAAAGATTTCAATTTCTGCACCGATTATAACTCCGTTGAAAAGAGCAGGCATTAAAAGTGCAGCAACCGGAATACCCTTAATGACGATGCTTCTTGTCTTATACATCATCATACACGCAAGGAAAGATGCAAAAGAGCCGAGAACCACATCCATCGGCAATGCTCCCAAAGCTACAAAATTAGCTATAAAGCACCCGACCGTAAGACCGGGAATAGCAGCGGGAGTAAAAAGAGAAAGTACTGTAAGCGCCTCAGATAAACGGAACTGTACAGCCATCGTTCCGCTTCCCGGAACGAGCATCTCCTGAGCATAGGTAAGCGCAACATACAAAGCGGCAATAACCGCCGACACCGCAAGACGGTGTATTTTTTTTGACATATTCATTTTTAGACTCCTTTAGTTTTGATTTTAAACCACACCTTGTTGGTTTAGGTCAGGAAGGTTTCGAACTGACCGCA
>JAZRQQ010000037.1:0-3216 GCA_045649935.1 Acutalibacteraceae bacterium
ACTCTCACAAGCTCCCAATCAGGATTCGCTGCAAGTATAGGCTTGTACCAATCAAGCTGATTTCCGAGAGCTGAAAGCTGAGCCTCATGCTCGGTAGAAACACGGGCATATATAGCTACCCGTCGTCGCCTCTGATATTCGGGACTTTTTAATACATTAGGATTTAACAAGTATATTCCTCCTTTTTCTGATTGTGATTCCCTTTGATGAACTCGGTTACATCAACAATGTCCGCATAATCATTAAGGATATTGCGGAACATAAATTCGGGAATTTTACCATCTCTGAATAACTGTTCAATAAGCTTCAATGCCGCAAAACAGTAATCAGGATTTTTGCTTATATCTATACTATTCATATATTACCTCCTTGACAAATGTGCGGATTATCTCGCATCCCTATTTCGCTGTCGCTGAAGATACCTGTAATAATGCTCACAGGCTTTCAGTACGAAATCTTCAAAATCTTTATCCTTAACCTTAGGTGCGACCTTCTGTAATCTTTCCATAGAAACCTTGAACATAGGCTTCTGATTTGCTTTGTCCTCCTGCATTATGGTTTCAATACTTTCATCAGAAAGCTCACCCGCCTGACTTAACTTTTTGAAACGGACTGCCTGAGAAAGTGAGGGTGTTCTGTCTTCTTCCTCAATCGTACCGAGAAGAGAATACTGTTCTTCATCGGAGAGATACGAAAGCTCAACAGCGGGTGTAAGAGCAATTTTCTCTTCATCAACAAGGTCAAGCAGCTCAGGAATGAGATAAGTCAGACGGATATACCTCTGTACCTGTCTGCCACTTTCAGTTTCTGAAACACCATCTCTTGACTTGTGGCCAACTTGTCCACAAGTTAAATCACTCCTGTACCCCTGACGGTTCATTGCCTCCATTTTCAATTTGTAAGCAAATGCTCGTTCACTTGGCAGAATATGCTCTCTGTGAAGATTGCTGTCAACGAGCATAATTGCCGCTTCGTCACGGGTGACGGCATAAATAAAAGCAGAGACTTCTTTCATCCCTGCTTTGACTGTGGCGTGTAAGCGTCTGTGTCCGCTTATCACCTCGTATTCATCTGTGTTTTCAATAGGTCTGATAATTATAGGTGTAAGAATACCTTGCTCCTGAATACTGCCTATAAGATTATTCATTTCATCATTATCCAAAACCTTGTAAGGATTTCCCTCAAAGGGATGAATTTTTGATACCGGGATGTTTACCGGCGATTTTAATTTTTTATTAGCCATTTTATCGGCTCCTTTCTATTTTTCTAATTTTATTAATTTCTGCCTGATGCTCTTTTTGTAAGAGCTCATACAAGTGCGGGGATTTCTCAAGAATATCTTCCGCCTGTTTGAGTTTCTTTCTCAATGGCGTGATTTCTTCTGTTATCTCCTTACGCAGGGCTTTGTACTTCTCCTTATCTTCGGAAGTGGTTGCTCTGCGTTTTTTGTTGTCTGCTTTGCTTCGCTTTTCCTCAAGCTCGGCTATTTTTGTTTTGGTTTCATCAATGGTGACTGTTAAATCATCAGTAGTCTGAATTTGATTGTCGGTTAAGAAATGATAATCAGCCACATACTGCTTAATGTCCTTTGCGGCATGTCTCATTTCAGGTGAGATAAGCATTGCATCTGCAACTTCCTTTAATAACTGAAACACTAAGATTATAAAGAGGAACATAGTGTTTACATATATAACCTCAGGACGTTTACCGTGCTCAATGCCAAACTCCAATTTCTTTCTCACTGATTCAAGAGGAAAGTATCTGCGCCTTGCATAGAAGAAGGTATTCCAATCAGCAAGGTGATGTCCGCTGTAATAGGTTTCGTTGAATCTCTTTTCAATGCCTTCGACTGTATAGCCAAGGCTCTCAACCCTTACGCCTCTTTCCCAATCCTTCCCTTTGATAGTAAACCTCCTGTAATCAACTTCATATCCCATAGTGAAAAGAACTCTTCTGAATTCGTCCCAGCTTGTTGCAACGGTAAGACAAATTTCAATATCTTCTCTGAGCATATCTTTGTGAGTTTTCTTGCCTTGCTTATGAAGCCAATAGGCTGCTTTTTCACCACCGTAAAATGGCGCATTTTCAAGAACGGATTTACCACGTTCTTTGCAGATGGTATCGGATATTTTTCTCAACTCATAATGGTCACCAATTTTGTTTCGAAATTTAAGACCGTCTTTGAAGGATGTGCTGTTAATGACGAAATGATTATGCAGATGATGCTTCTTATCAAGGTGCGTAGTAACTATCACCTGATATTTATCACCCCACATTTTTCTTGCTGTTTCTATACCTATTTCATGGCATTCTTCGGGAGTGACTTCATTTTCCTTAAAGCTTTGATAACCGTGATAGGCTACAACAGAGCCTCTTTCACCGAACTTCTTTTTAACCGCTACCATTTGTGCATAAGCATTATGCTTTGAGCAGTTGATACCGCTGACAAAAAGCTCTTGATCAGTTTTGTTGCTGTTCTCAACATACTGTAAGGTAGCATACAAATCCGAGTCGAAGAATTTAGGATTCATTGTTTTATCGGGATTTTCAGCGTAAACGATAACAGACTTTAAATTGCCTTTTACGGGCCAGAATCCTGTTGTCGCCAATTTTCAATCTGCTCCTTTCTTGGCTTAATTAGTACATCGCTGATTTCAGCGAGAAGATTAAAAGCCTCTGCTTCAACATCTTTTGAAACACCCATATCAATAAGTGCGTCAAACTTTTCACAGAAATGAAAAAAGGCATCAGGCGGAACCGCTTTCGGTTCAAAGCCCAATGCCCTTTGTTTGACATATTCACTTGTTGATAATCCGCATTTTGAAGCATTACGCTCAATCCTCTTTTTCTCTTTTTCTGTAACTCTTGCTACAATTCTGATGTCTTTGATAAGTTTTCACCTCTCTTTCTTCTTAGGGGATATTAAGGGTGCTCCCTTAACGGGTGGCATTTGGCACACAAATGCCCTGCTCGCTACGGTGTAGGACAGACATCTGCAAGATAGATAAGTGCTTCGTCTGTCTTCCTTCACCGCAGATAAGGGCGCCCTTGAAATATACCCTTTTGATTTAATATCAATGAGCCAAAGTGGCTCATAAATTTTTGCTTTTTTACTGTTTTGAGCCAAAAAGCTGTACTTTTGGCTCACATGAAATTTTCAAGAAAAGACAGCGCTTCGGCATCGTTCTTTTCTTGCTGTTCTTCTGTCAGCTCAGT
>JAZRQQ010000038.1:0-8845 GCA_045649935.1 Acutalibacteraceae bacterium
CTTCTGCAGTCTTTGCAGCTGTGATGATGTCGGGATAGTGCTTCTTGTCGTGCTTTGCAAGACGGAAGGATGTAGATTCTGCGGGAGTTGCTTCGAGGTTGTAAAGGTCGCCGTACTGTTCCTGGTAGTCGGAAAGTCTTTCTCTCATGTGGTTGAGAACATCCTGTGTGAACTTCTGTGCCTTTTCATTGATAAGGTCGCAGCCAATCCAAGATGCGTTAAGACAAGCCTCATTCATACCAACAAGACCGATTGTGGAGAAGTGGTTGTTGAATGTGCCGAGGTATCTCTTTGTGTAAGGATAGAGACCGGAATCGAGAAGCTTTGTGATAACTGTTCTCTTAACCTTTAAGGAACGGGCAGAGATGTCCATAAGTCTGTCAAGACGAGCATAGAAATCTTCTACGTCTTCAGCAAGATATGCGATTCTGGGAAGGTTAACTGTTACAACACCGATTGAACCTGTGCTTTCACCACTACCGAAGAAACCACCGCTCTTTTTACGAAGCTCACGAAGGTCAAGACGAAGACGGCAGCACATTGAACGAACGTCGCTGGGTTCCATGTCTGAGTTGATGTAGTTTGAGAAGTACGGAGTACCGTATTTTGCTGTCATTTCAAAGAGAAGCTTGTTGTTCTCTGTTTCTGACCAGTCGAAATCACGTGTAATTGAATATGTGGGAATCGGATACTGGAATCCGCGTCCGTTAGCGTCGCCTTCAACCATAACTTCGATGAAAGCTTTGTTAACCATATCCATTTCCTTCTTACAATCCTTATACTTGAAGTCCATTTCTTTGCCGCCTACGATAGCATTGAGCTCTGCAAGGTCGTTGGGAACTGTCCAGTCAAGAGTGATGTTTGAGAAGGGAGCCTGAGTACCCCATCTTGAAGGAGTATTTACGCCGTAGATGAAGGATTCGATACATTTCTTAACCTGATCGTAGGTGAGATTGTCAACCTTAACGAAGGGTGCAAGATATGTGTCAAAAGATGAGAAAGCCTGAGCGCCTGCCCATTCATTCTGCATAATACCGAGGAAGTTTACCATCTGATTACAGAGGGTAGCAAGGTGGCTTGCAGGAGATGAAGTGATTTTACCTGTTACACCGCCGAGACCTTCCTGGATAAGCTGCTTGAGTGACCAGCCTGCACAGTAGCCGGTAAGCATTGAAAGGTCATGGATGTGAATATCTGCATTACGGTGAGCAGATGCGATTTCATCGTCATAAACCTCTGAGAGCCAGTAGTTGGCTGTGATAGCGCCTGAGTTGTTGAGGATAAGACCGCCTACAGAATATGTAACGGTTGAGTTTTCCTTAACACGCCAGTCGTTGATGTTAACGTAGTTATCAACGATTTCCTTGTAGTCAAGAAGAGTTGTGTTGATATCACGGAGCTTTTCGTGCTGACGGCGGTAAAGGATGTATGCCTTTGCAACATCGGAATAGCCTGCCTGAACGAGTACGTTTTCAACGCTGTCCTGAATGTCTTCAACGGCGATGTGACCGTCCTTGATTTTGGGCTCGAAATCGGCTGTAACCTTTAAAGCAAGGAAGTCGATCATATTGGGATTGAATTCTCTCTGCTGTGCTTCGAAAGCAAGAGTGATAGCCTGGGTAATCTTGTTTAAATCAAAATCAATGATTTTACCAGTTCTTTTTAAAACATTATACATAGTTATTCCTCCTTTAATTCTATTCACTATATCTAGTGTAGTTTTCCCGCTGTTTAGCGGTGCGGGACTTATTTTAACACAAAATATAGTAAATTGCAATAGGAGAAACACAAGTTATTGTATTTTTTCTTGAAAAATATTAGACAATATATCAGGGTGTAAAGAATTATATTTTGTTACATTTTTTCCTTCAGAAAAACTTGATACTTTGCGAATAATGTTGTATAATAGATCCTATCAAAAAACAAAGGAGTACAGTTATGGTTTGCACAGAATGTAAGAAGACCATTGCGAAAAACAGTAATTATTGTAAATACTGCGGTACAAAGGTAGAAAAGGCTGAAAAACCGGCGAGTGAAATCACTGAAATTCCTCAGGGTCTTTTATATAAGGAAATAGAGGTTACCAAAAAGGAAGCTGACGAGGGCGCAGAAAGAATTCTGAACTTTGAGGGAGCGACGGAGCCTATGCATATTTTCTTCCCGAAGCTTTTCTGTACAGGACAGCTCTTTATGGTAAAGAAATATAAGTTCCTCAGCGCACAGGGAAAGAAATACAAGAGAAACATTCTCATCAAAGTCAATATTGCATAATAAAAAAAGATGTCACACAGCCGTTGTACTGTGTGACTTTTAATTTGCTTTTATTTATAGAGATTGGGTAACAGACAGTCATTTATATTGTATTCACTGCCCAGAAGAATATTACTGACACAGTCCTTAAGAGTAAGGGTCATAGAGCAGTTTTTGATTTTAATGGGAATATTCATAAAATCCGTTACTGCCTTATAGTAGCTGTCTGTCTTTTTACATCTGTTCTTTCCGCCGTCAAAGGCGTTGAGAAAAATCTCGTAAGCAAAGTCCATAACGGGCTTATTCCTGAACTCTTCGATGATATTTTTATCAAGAAGCTTACCGAAGCCGAAAAGCTTAAGCTTCTTATAGCCTTCACCGACGGTCATATTCCTTACATATTTGAGAAGGGGATGAGCAATAACATATAACACAGAAAGCTTATCTGCGGGAAGACCAAGAGCAGAGAGACGTTCCACGAATTCATCCTTACCCTTCTGTGCCGCTTCGAAGATATTATCAACAAGACCCAGGGAATGTTTTTTCACGTAGCTGAGGGTATTATATTCTTTGCCGAGAAATTCAAAGCTGTCAGCTGCTTCAGTTTTAATGTGTATACCTTCGTCGGTAATTTCTGCTGTTACTATGGGGGAGGGATAGCCGCAGAGAGAGCCTACGTTCACTTCAATGAGCTTGTTACCCTTTTTAGAGGTGAAGGTATCAATTGCCTGAAGATGCGAGTGACCCACAAACATATAACGGAGACCTGCATCGGCAAGACGTGAGGCGACCTTTACTCTGTTTTCAACACAAGTTGAGCCTGCTGCAAGGGCAGGATGAATATGGGGTATAAGAAGATGATGCTCTATACCGATAAGGAAAACATTGTCCTTCCTTGCTTTTTTTATCTGCTTTTCAATCCATTCAAAGTGGTCGGGAGCAAAGCCAGCATGACCGTTTTCGTTTTTATCGTCATTGAGGCAGAGAACACGTACCTTATCATTTATATTTACTGTATAGGAGCAGGTGCCGATATGAGTTATGAATTCGCTTTCTGCAGCATCGGGACCGAAATCACGGTAAAAATCACGAAGCTCGTTGCTTTTCATAACCGGTACATCGTGAAAAACCTTATCACCGTCAAATCTTCTCGGGTTGCCGTCACAGCACCAATCGTGGGTTGCGGTAATAAGAAAAACAGGCTTCGATTTTTTCAGTGTGCAGAGCTTTTCTTTTATTTCTTCGTGGGATACCTTTTCTCCGTTATTGGTTATATCACCTAAGATGAAAAGTGCATCCGTATCACTTGCGGCAATTTTTCTGAAGGCAGAATCAATAATGCCTCCGGTTTCGGCAAGACATTTCTGGTCTGAGCCGCTTCTGAGCTCAAAAGCTTTGCCGGTGATACCGAGAGTCTGCGAATAGTGGTGCAGATCAGCCACAAAAGTCAGCCTGGCTAAAGTTTTCATAGTGTTCTCCTTATAACGTAAAGCAGTAAATCTATTCTATAGTCACGAATAAAAAAAGTCAACAGCATTTGACTTTTAATTTTATATGCAGTATAATATCTAATCAGTACATAATGTACATATTATTTTTTTCAATTATGAAAGGAGCAATATCCGATATGGATGACCCGGGCAGTATAATCCTGAATCTTGTTTTATTATTTGTTCTTATTCTTGTTAATGCGTTTTTTGCAATGAGTGAAATTGCAATTATTTCACTTAACGACAATATGATTGACAAGCTTGCCGATGAGGGTGACAAAAAAGCCCGACAGATCAAAAAGCTTACGGAAAATCCCAGTAATTTTCTTTCTACAATACAGATAGGAGTAACCCTTGCAGGCTTCCTTACATCAGCCAGTGCATCAACAACCTTTGCACAGCTTCTTACTGATAAGGTTATGGCTGTTGCGCCTTCGCTTCCTGCAGGAATCATTAATGGCGTTTCTGTTGTAGTTATTACAGTTATAATGTCTTATTTCTCACTTGTTTTAGGTGAGCTTGCACCTAAGAGAATGGCTATGCAGAAGCCTGAAAAAATTGCTTATGCTGTAGTGCCCGTTCTTCTTGTGGTTAAAGCGGCAACCAAGCCCTTCGTTAAGATTCTTTCTTTTTCAACCAATACCGTTGTCAGAATTTTCGGCTTTGACCCCAATGCTGATGAAGAGGTTGTAACGGAAGAAGAAATCAGAATGATGGTTGACGTAGGCGGTGAAAAGGGCGTTATTGAAGATATCCAGAAAGAGATGATAAACAACATCTTTGAATTTGACGATATTGACGTAACGGACATTATGACTCACAGAACTGATATGATTGCCGTTGAGGATACAGATTCTCTTGAGGATGTAGTAAGACTTTCTATGGAACACGGCTATTCAAGAATCCCCGTATACCATGAGGATCAGGATAATATTATCGGTATTGTTTATATTAAAGACCTTCTTAAGTTTATCTCCTCGTCACTTCCCGAGGGACAGGGTCCCACCGATGTTATGAGAGAGGCATACTATGTGCCCTCAAGTAAGAATTGCGGTGACCTTTTCACTGAGATAACTGAGAAGAGAGTGCAGATGGCTGTTGTTGTTGACGAATACGGCGGAACTGCAGGTATTGTTACTGTTGAAGACCTTGTTGAAGCAATTATGGGTAATATCAGAGATGAGTATGACGACGAAGAAGAGGAAATCATTGAAGAAAGTGAAAATCTCTTCACCGTTGAAGGTATAGCCTTTGTTGAAGAGGTAAATGAGCTCATCGGTGATGTTATTCCCGAGGGTGATTATGATACCGTAGGCGGATTTATCATAAGTCAGCTCGGATTCCTTCCCAAAGACGGAGATATGAATGAGGTTACCTATGAAAATGTAAAATTCACTATTCTCGGCGTAGAGGAAAGAAGAATAACCAAGGTCAGAATAGAGGTTTTACCTAAAGACGAAGCTGAAAACGAATGAAGAAAAGCACCGTGAAAACGGTGCTTTATTTTATGTCTGTTCTTTCTAAAATATAATCGGTAGTTGTGTCAAACAAATCTGCAAGAGCGACAAGAATATCTGAAGGGATATCACGGTATCCTTTTTCATATCGGTTATATTGAGGCTGCTTCATATTGAGATAATCAGCAACCTGTTTCTGTGTCATATCTTTATCTTCGCGTAAATCACGAATTCTTTTATAATATCCCATATTGTCACCACCGCATTATAATAACCGTTTGATTATATTGACATTCTAAATGTATTTATGGTACAACATGCTCTATTATAAGTATTTGGTTATAAATAATCAGAGGAGGAAAGCATATGATTGAAAAAGAAACCAAGGTAACGGCTGATTCAGAGAGTGACCGAGATAATAAAAAGTATAAATCTAAATATTATATGGAAATTTATGATGACGATTCTGAAAGCTTAAAGGAAATAAAAATGAAATGGAATAAACGGATTGATGAAATAAAAAGGGATTAGTTTAAGCTTCCTGAAAATAAAGCACCGTGAAAACGGTGCTTTGTTTATTATAGCTGCGATAAAATCTCTTCTGCTTTTATCGGGTCGGCTTCTGATGAATCAAACGGAAGCTCAAAAATAGCCTTAAATCCCGTATAACCTTCATTGAAGGAAATTGTTCCGTCACTGCTCATTTTAAATATATCAGGTGACGGTATAAAGCCTTCGTATGCGGCAAGGTAAACTGTTCTGTCAGCAAAAATCTCAAGGTTTTCCGTTTCAAACAGATAATACTGAATACCGTCTTTTTCATATCCCAATGCACCGGAGCCTAATGTCCAAAGATTTATACGCCAGGGCTCACAGCCTTCAATCAAAGGAGTGAACTGGATTTTTTCCTTTTCTTCTGAAGAAAGGGGAGCGCCGTCGGTTCTGGACAGGGAGGTTATAACATAAGACCTTCCCATTTCAGCACCGAATTCCTGAAGAGTTTCAGTTTCTTCATCGGTTGCTATACCTAAAACGGATACGGTGTATTCCTCATTACCTGATGCATAGGGAAAGCTGTCGCTTTTCTGCCATTTATCTGCAAGCTGACTTTCACCCAATTCCTCAGCAACCTCCTGAGCAGAAAGGAAAGCAGTTATGGCAAAGGCACTGAGGGATAAAATCAGAATAATTGATATAACGGCAACTAAAATTCTTATAGGGCTTCTTCTTCTCATAATAATTCGGTTGTCCTCTCTTTCTGAAGCATACAGTGTTCTTTCGGTGAGGATCTTCTCGAAGTCCTGACTGAACTGAAGAGAGTCTATTTCTTTCTGATATTTTTCTTTAAAATTCATAATTCGAAATCCTCCTTCATTGAATTTTTAAGGAGTTTTCGTCCTCTTGAAAGGCGAGTTCCAACTGTAGCTGCAGGTAAATTTAAAATCTGTGCTATTTCTTTAATGGAATAGCTTTCATAATAATAGAGATGTATTACTATACGGTATTTTTCTTCAAGGTCAAGGACGTAAGGTAAAACATCATCGGTTTTGTCATTAAAGGATATATCTTCGACCATAGTCTTGTTGTTTCTCCAGCCTGCTTTAAGCATATTTTTTGAAATGTTTACTGTAACTCTTAAAAGCCACGCTTTGCGGTGCTCCTCACTTTTGAAATCCGGTGCTTTGGTTATATAAATTAAGAATGCATCCTGAACGGCATCCTCTGCATCAGCAGTGGATTTAAGCAGTGAAAAGGCCGCTTTAAGCATCGAGGCAGAATATTTTTTGATTGTCTCTTCTATGTATTCATCGCTAGCAAAGGAATACATGACTTTCAACCTCCTTTCACTGATAATACAACTTATCAGCTTAATATTTTTCATTCAGTAAACATTATTATAATTACATAATATCATATACAGGTGATTATGTGTGACAAAAATATTTCGGTTAGTTTCGCAGCACTCTTGACAAAGCAAATATGACGTGCTATAATACATTTAACAATTAAGCTAAATGTTAAATAAGGAGGTAAAAGCTATGGGACTGCAAAATACACTTAAAGCACTTTCTGACCCTACAAGAAGAGAAATATTAAATCTTCTGAAAAAGGGCAAAATGTCAGCAGGGGATATAGTCGAACAGTTTTCTGTATCCGGTGCTGCAATATCAAGACACCTTTCTGTTCTTAAGGACGCTGATCTTATAAGAGATGAAAGGGAAGGAAAATTTATTTATTATGAGCTTAACGCCTCGGTTCTTGAGGAGATAATGCTCTGGATAACTGACCTGAAAGGAGAGAGTGACAATGATTAAAAAATACAAAGGAATGATGCTTCTTACGTCTGTAGTAACGCTTCTGCCCATATTGGTCGGTGTGGTTTTATGGAACAGACTGCCTGATAAAATTGCAACTCATTTCGGTACAGATATGATGCCTGACGGTTACAGCAGTAAAGCCTTCGCTGTTTTCGGCCTGCCCCTTGTGCTTCTCGCTCTTCACTGGATATGTATGATTATTACCAACACAGACCCGAAAAGCAAGAATATAGCAGAGAAAAATATGATTATGGTCCTTTGGATCTGTCCTGCAATTTCTGTCCTTGTGAACAGCCTTGCTTACGGCTATGCTCTTAACAGTAAGCTGAGAGTAGGTTTTATTATTATTCTGTTTATGGGTGTTCTGTTTATGATTGTGGGCAATTATCTTCCTAAGAGCAGACAGAATTACACCTTCGGTATAAAGCTTCCCTGGACGCTGAACGATGAAGAGAACTGGAATAAAACTCACCGTTTTGCAGGTAAGGTCTGGGTACTGTGCGGTGTTCTTGTGTGCCTTACGGCAGTAGCAGAAAATCCATTTGTGTTTATGGCGATTGTGATTGCAGCAGTGGTTATACCTACGGTTTACTCTTATATGCTTTATAAGAAGAAATAAGATAAAATAAAAAAACTCCCCGTCAATCTGACGGGGAATATTTTTTTGTCAGGTTAATCAGTCGATTTCTACGGAAATCTTACTGTCACTTCTGTTTGCAGTTGCACGCATTACAGTTCTGATAGCCTTTGCAATTCTGCCCTGCTTACCAATAACTCTACCCATATCGTCCTGAGCAACGTGAAGGTGGTAAACAACTACACCTTCTTCGTTAATGTCGTCAACGTCAACAGTTACCTTTTCGGGTTCATCAACTAAACCCTTTGCAATTGATATAAGTAACTCTTTCAAAGTGGCGACCTCCGCAATTATTTAATGATGTCGGACTTTTTGAGAAGAACCTTAACAGTGTCTGTGGGCTGTGCGCCGTTAGCGATCCACTTCTGAGCCTTTTCTGCATCAATCTTGATTTCTGCGGGCTCCTTCATGGGATTGTAATAGCCGATTTCTTCGATGAAACGACCGTCACGGGGATATCTTGAATCTGCTACTACTACACGGTAGAAAGGTGCCTTTTTTGCGCCCATACGGCGAAGTCTGATTTTTACTGCCATTTTAATGACCTCCAATAAAATAATTTTAAATTTGATATTTTAACACATACGTGTCTTTAACATTGTTGTCTTACATCGGGAAACCGCCCATGCCGTTCATTCCGTTCATCATGCCGGGCATATTTCTCATTCTTTTCTGCATTTTCTTTGTGTTTTT
>JAZRQQ010000039.1:0-8743 GCA_045649935.1 Acutalibacteraceae bacterium
CACCCCCCCCCCCCCCCCTCCTACCGCCCCGTAAATTTAAAACCCAACTTCTCCTCCACGCCGCAAAAGAAACGATAACATGAATCCTTAAAGCACAACCTAACCTCCACAGAACAAAACAAGCAACATAAATTCCTTAAACCGACTACATACCCTCCACGCAAATAAAATCGACGGGCATAAATTCTTTACCGCCCACTTACCTCTGCGGAAAGGGACAAAAAAGAAAGGCCACGGTTCCCCGCGACCATAATTCTGCATTAAAAAAAGCACCGTAAAGGTGCTTTTTTTATTTACCAACCGAAACCGAAATAATCATTGAAGAAATCCTCAAAGTCACTTGCGCCGCCGTAGTAATATCCGTCGTTGTAAGCCTGAGTGGTGGTTTCCTCTTCAACGGAATCACCCTTATCCTCAACAAGTGTGATTGTTATATCAAAGGTGGTTGTTTTGTAAGTTCTGCTTTCAATTCTGCAAAGGGTGAGAGTGAGAGTATCACCTACTGCACCTGTGTCGATAAGGTCAAGAAGAACACTTGAGTTATCCATATTCTTGCCGTTTACTGCAATGATAAGGTCGCCTACCTCAGCCTCTGTATTTGCAAGGGAGCTGTCCTCTGAAATGCCTGCAATAACAAGTGAGCCCTTGGGCAGACCCTTGATTGAAACAACCATACTGTAAAGCTGATATGAGCTTACGGTTGCATACTGAATACCGAGCTTAGGTCTGTTGGGAACATATTTGTACTGAACAAGAGCCTGAGCAACGGGAAGAGCAATTGACATAGGAACGGCAAAGCCCATACCCTCGTAGTCTGTATCAGCAATTTTTGAAGAGTTGATACCGATAATCTGACCGGCTGTGTTGACAAGAGCACCGCCTGAATTACCGGGATTGATAGCGGCATTGTGCTGAATAACGGTCATTGTGTAGGTTGAAGAGATTGAACGGTCAATTGCAGATACAATACCGTCAGTCATTGAGCCGAAATATTCGCTTCCGCCGGGGTTACCGATTGCGTATACGGGCTCACCGATTTTAAGAGAGCCTGAATTGCCTATTTCACAAAGGGGGAGACCCGTTGCTTCAACCTTAAGTACACCGATATCTGTTCTTGTGTCGGTGCCAACAAGCTTAGCCTCAAAGGTTCTTCCGTCAAGGAGCATTATACCGTAGGTTACACCGCTTTCGTTGATAACGTGTGCGCAGGTGATAACATAGGTAAAGCCGTCAGCCTCAGTCCAGAGAACACCGGAGCCTTCACCGGCAAGCTGACCCTGCTTGTAAGTCATAACTCCGACAACGCTCGGTCTTACCTTTTCGGCAACAACAACTGAATTGACCTGCTCTACCAATCCGGGCTGAGTAGTGGCAACGGTTACATCCGTAACGCCTGACTGAACGGAAGCTGTAGTGTCTGAGGAGGGCTCGGTAGCAGGCTTATCAGAAGGAGTAAGGAAGCTTACAGCCATAGCACCTGCCGCAATAACAAGACAGATAATAACAAGAACAGCTGCTATTGTCTTACCCTTGCCTTTTTTCTTGGGTGGCTCGGGAGCAGGCTGATAGTTAGGCTGTGTGTTGAACTGATAAGGAGGCTGAAAATTATTGTCGGGCTGATAGAAGCTCTGTCTTGGAGCCTCAGCTCTCTGTACAGGCTCACTCTGAGGCATATCAGCTGAAGTGTAGTGATAGGTTGTGTCTGCAAAGGGGGCAGACTGCTTTTCGGGTGCAGCGTAAGGATTGAAGCCGGTATTTTCCGGCTCAGAGTAAGCGTCTGAGTAAACCTCTGAAGTTTTTTCTACGGGAGGCTTCGGGAAATCAAAGGATGCATTTGCAGCACCCTCGTTGTTTTCCTCGGGGAAGCTTCCGAATCTGTTTTCATTTTCATTCATAAGTATTGCTCCTTTCTGCTTTTGCAGAAAATTTATGTTTAAAGAATAAATGTGTTCGTTTAAAATAAGTTTAAAGTATTATTCTTCTGAATAGGGGAGTTCAAAAGAGAATTCCGTATATTCACCCTGCCTGCTTGCGGCTCTGATTTCACCGTCATGCATATTGATAATTGTCTTTACGATATAAAGACCGAGACCTACGCCCTTGGTGTCATAGCTTCTTGATTTGTCTACCTTGTAAAAACGCTCGAATATTCTTGAAATTTCTTCTTCAGAAATACCTGCACCTGAATTTCTTATAGCAACGGTTGTTGTCTCTCCGTTGTTGTGGGCAAAGACAGTAATCCTGCCGTTTTCAGGTGTGAATTTGACTGCATTGTCAATAAGGTTGTAGACTACCTGCTGTACAAGGTCTTTGTCAGCTCTCATCATAACAGAGCCTATATCCTCGAAGCCTTCTATTTCAATATTATTTTCATTGATTTTTTTCTCGAAGGAAAGAAGAGTTTCAAAAAGCTGTGCGCTTACATCGTAAACGGTCGGTGAAAGCTGAATTTCACCGGCTTCAATTTTAGAAAGGTTGAGCATTGAGACAACCATTCTTGAAAGTCTTCTGACTTCGTTGGAAACAAGTCCCAGATATTTTTTCTCTTCCTCGGGAGGAATTGTACCGTCCATAATACCGTCAATGAATCCGCCTATAGAGGTCATAGGTGTTTTCAGCTCGTGAGAAACGTTAGCTACAAAGCTCTTTCGCGATTCCTCGTTTATTTTCAGCTCATATCCCATTTTGTTAAGGGATTTTGCAAAATCGTTGAAGTCACGGCTCTTGTAGTTTTCTTTAACCTGATGCTCAAAATCTCCCTTGGCATAGTGCTTGGTGATTTCCTGCATATCGCTAAGAGGCCCGGTAATATCCTTGGTAATGAAGAAAAGACCGAAGAAAACACCGATAAGAGCAATAAGCAGTGAGTAGAAGTAGGATTCAAGAATACGTATGATATAAGGCACAAGACCGGTTATGACGTCTTCGACGGCAAAGGCAACGGCTACGGTTTTTCCGTCAGCCTTTATGGGAACTGAAACAACAAAAGAGCCGAATTCAAAATCGTCATCACCTACATAATCTGAAAAGCCGTTATTCAGAGCTCTTTTCATATATTCGATATTGACCGTATAATGTCTGTGAACATCACAGTAGGTTGAATTTATTCCTTCACAGTCACCGCAGAAAATAACTCTGCCGTCAGTATCGGTAATAAAGTATTGTGAGCGCGTTGAGCTATTCATAGTTCTGAGGGTTGTCTGAAGAAGCTCCTCATCCGTCATATTCGGTATAGTGTTTTCGTCACTGCCGATAATACTGAGATAGGTATCGGTAATGTTGTTTGCGTTTGCTTTCAGATTGACAGCCTTATCATCCCACCACTGGCTTCCGATGAATAACATCATTACAAAACCGAGCACTGTAAAGCCGAAGGTGATTGTAATACCTGCGCGGATAAAATATTTTCTGAATAAACTGCCTTTTTTTCTTCGTCTGTGCTTTTTGGTTTTTGCCATGCTTTTACCTCTTTTCAAGAAAACGTCTGACAAAGGACGACTTCGGCTTCCTTAGGGAATGCCGCCCGTATCAGACGTTTCTGATTATTCCTTGGTTTCGAACTTGTAGCCTACACCCCAGACAGTCCTGAGCTCCCATTTGTCGGAAGCACCCTCAAGCTTTTCACGAAGACGCTTTACATGAACGTCAACGGTTCTTGAATCACCGTAGTAATCATAGCCCCATACTTCGTCAAGAAGCTGATCTCTTGTGAAAACTCTGTTGGGATTCTTTGCAAGGTGGAAGATAAGCTCCATTTCTTTGGGAGGTGTATCAATCTGAACACCTGCAACCTTGAGCTCATAGTTGGTAAGGTTGATTGAAAGCTTGTCGTAGTGTACTTCCTTAACCTCTTCAGAAGCAGAGAAAACACTTCTGCGGAGAACCGCCTTGATTCTTGCAACGATTTCCTTGGTGTCAAAGGGCTTTACAACATAGTCGTCTGCACCGAGCTCAAGACCTAAAACTCTGTCAAAAACTTCACCCTTTGCTGTGAGCATAATGATAGGTGTTTCAGAGAATTTTCTGATTTCTCTGCATACCTGCCAGCCGTCAAGCTTGGGAAGCATAATGTCAAGAAGAACAAGGCTGGGGCTTTCCTCCTGGAAAGTTGTAACGGCGCTCTGACCGTCATTGGCAATAACAACGTTATAGCCTTCCTTTGTAAGATAAAGTCTTAAGAGCTCGCAGATATTAAGGTCGTCATCAACGACGAGGATTTTTTCTGTATTCATAATAATTCTCTCTTTCTTTAATTTATATGAGTTATCATTTTTATCCTGAATATACTTTACCAATAGTATTTTTACAAATGTGCTGAAAAATACATTACATTCTTTCGGGAGAATCAACCTTGAGCATACTGAGAATACTCTTCATTGTATCTCTTACACAGATGCAAAGGAAAAGTCTTGCCTGCATAAGGCTTTCATCCTCAACACCTACACGGCATGCGCTGTAGAATTTGTGGAAGAGTGTTGCAAGGTCAACAGCGTAATGAGTAACCTTTGCAGGGTCATAATTTCTTGCCGCACCGATAATAACATCACCGAGAGTGGAAAGGAAGCGGATAAGCTCTCTTTCTTCGGGACAGACAAGCTTCTGAAGCTCTTCTGATGAGCAGTCTCTTGCTTTCTTGCCTTCAGACTCAAGCTTTGCTAAAATACTGCAGATTCTTGCGTGTGCATACTGGCAGTAGTAAACGGGATTCTGTGAGCTCTGCTCAACAGCAAGGTCAAGGTCAAAGTCCATAAGTGAGCCCGGCTCTCTTATGTTGAAAAGAAAGCGTACTGCATCAATGGGTACTTCGTTGAGAAGGTCAACAAGAGTAATGGCCTTGCCTGTTCTCTTTGACATTCTGACAACCTCACCGTCACGCACAAGACGGACAAACTGCATAAGAAGAATATCGAGTCTGTCACTGTCAATGCCTACAGCCTCCATAGCACCCTTCATTCGTGCAACGTGACCGTGGTGGTCAGCGCCCCATACGTCAATTGCCTTGTCAAAGCCTCTTTTTTCAAGCTTGTTTCTGTGGTAGGCAATATCAGCAGCAAAGTAAGTGGGATTGCCGTTGGCTCTTACAAGAACATCGTCCTTGAGCTCAAGCTTGTCGATGTATTCCTGAGTCTTGCCCTCTCTGAGGAGCATTTTTGTCTGAACATCCTTATTTCTGTACCAGAGAGCGCCGTCCTTTTCGTAGGTGTAGCCGCCCTTTGTAAGAATATCTATAGTCTCCTGAAGCTCACCGCCGTTATGAAGAGAAAGCTCACTGAACCATAAATCATAATCGATACGGTATTTCTCCATAGCCTTTTTCATATTGTCAAGGTTTTTGGGTTGAGCAAATTCAACAAGACCCTTTCTTCTTTCCTGCTCATCCTTATCCTTGTAGCTGTCACCGTAAGCAGCCTTGAATTCGGAGGCTCTTTCGATAATGTCCTCACCGTGATAGCTGTCTTCGGGAAGCTCGATTTCTTCACCGAGAAGCTGTCTGTATCTGATGTCAAGGGAAAGACCGAACTTTTCAATCTGATTACCGGCATCGTTTACGTAGAATTCTCTTGCAACCTCGTAGCCTGCGTAGTCGAGCACCGCAGCAAGACAGTCACCTAAAGCACCGCCTCTTGCGTTACCCATATGCATAGGACCTGTGGGGTTGGCTGAAACAAATTCCACATTGATTTTTTTGCCCTTGCCGTAGTCACTTCTGCCGTAGCTGTCACCGGCTTCTCTTACCTCGAGAAGAACGTCAGCATAATATACATCGGAAAGATAGAAATTGATAAAGCCGGGGCCTGCAATTTTAACCTCTCTGAAATATGTGCCGTCAAGGTCTATGTTTTCACTTATTGCCTGAGCAATTTTTACGGGAGGTAAACGGAATACCTTCGCATTTACCATTGCCGCATTGGTGGAATAGTCACCGTTGTTTCTGTCAGCGGGAACCTCAACGGAAAAAGCATTGCTTTCTCCTTCAGCCAGAGCACCCTGCTGCTGTGCCTTTGAAATAGCGTTATTTATCAGCTCTCTTATCTGATTCTGAGCCTTATCTACTGTTTTAGACATCTGCAGTCCTCCTGTTTTTCTGAGTAAGAGTTATATCGAATTCTATTACGCCTAAGGGATTCATTTCTATATCCGTAGCATATCTGAAGCTGAGCGTACCGCCCTCCCGTGTGATGTCAGACTTTATTGAAAGTGCGCTGACACCCATTGAAAAGCTTCCGTAGGGAGTAAGATGGTGAGAGATATTTCTCGCATCTTTTTCAATTACCATATAGGTATTGATTGAGCCTTCACGGGTTACGGTAACGGTGCTTCCTTTTTCTACGTGAAGTGTTGTACGGCTTTCACCGCCGTCATCTTCCGTTTCGGAATATGATATTACATAGTCGTCACCTTCACCCTGCAGGTCGGCATGGGTTGTGACCTCAAGGACGTCCTTTTCACCCTCGACCTCCTGTCTGGTGACGATAGTTATAAGATAATCTTCTTTCATTGAAATTGCCTTTCTGAAGCTGAATATAAATATACATTATATATAATACCACAGTATACATTAAAAATCAATTTTTTTCTTGAATAAATTATTAGATTTTAGGGAAAATCTGCCTTATTTTTTTGTACTTCTTGACACAGAGCCTTGCAAAAATGTATAATGATAGCATATTTTTAACTTGTGAGGTAAATGTATGTATCTGTGTTATAAAGAGCCGGCTCATATGAGCTATTTCGGCTGGGAGAACGAAGCACTTCCCCTTGGTAACGGTAAAATCGGCGCCAAGGTATTCGGCGGTGTGCAGACAGAGCTTATTCATTTCAACGAGAAAACCCTTTGGTCGGGCGGTAAGGATATAGACGGTTTTGACGGAGGCATCGGAAAGAATGACAAGGGTAAGGCTTTCAGAGAGATTCAGGACCTTCTCGGCAAAGGCGACACCAATTCCGCTACAGCAAAAATGAAAAACCTGCAGGGCAATATGACAGGCTTCGGTGCATATCAGTCCTTTGCTAACCTTTATATCAATTTCAGCGGTCAGGAAGCTCACGATAAATATGTCCGTGACCTTGACCTTGATACAGCCTCAGCTATGGTTTCATATAAAGTGGGTGAAAAGACCTTTACAAGACACTATTTTGTTTCTTATCCCGACAATGTTTTTGTAGGAAGACTTCAGGCTGAAGGTGAAGAAGCTTCACTCGATTTTGAGGTGTACCTTGTTTCTGAGCAGAAGGGAGTAACAGCTGCTGACGAAAAGGGAATTTCTCTTTACGGCACGGTTACGGCCAATGACGGTCTTAATGGATCTGAGGGCAAGGACAAAAACTCTATGAAATACGGTGGCTTTCTTAAGGTTATCTGTGACGGCACTACGGAAACAGCCGAGGACAGAATTATAGTCAGAGGTGCAACAAATGCAGTTATTCTTGTAAGTCTTGCAACTGATTATGTGAATAATTTCCCCGATTATTTTTCAGGTGAAGACCCACTTGAAAAAGCAAGACAGACCGTAGAAAATGCGGCAGAAAAAACCTTCGGTGACCTTTACCGTGCACATCTTGAGGACTACACGGGACTCTATAAAAGAGTATCCTTTACTCTCGGTGAAGAAGAAACACCTCTTACAACGGATTATATGCTCAAGCGCTTTTCAAAAAAGGGTGAGTACAGACGTCCCCTTATCGCTGCACTTTTCCAGTACGGCAGATATCTTCTTATTTCTTCTTCAAGAGAAGGCTCGCTGCCTGCAAATCTTCAGGGTATATGGAACGCAAAGAACAATCCGCCCTGGTGCTGTGACTATCATTTCAATGTGAATGTACAGATGAATTACTGGCCGGCTTATGTTGCCAATATTGCGGAAACTGCATTGCCGTACATTGATTTTGTCAACTCTCTTAAAAAGCCGGGAAGAATTATTGCAAACAAGACCCTCGGAATAGGTGAGGATAAGGCTGACGGAACTCCCGATTACGAAAAAGAGACAGGCTGGATGATACATACAATGGTAACACCTTTAGGTTATGTGGGTCTCGGTAGCGAATGGAAATGGGGCTGGGCACCGACTAACGGGGCCTGGGCTCTTCAGGGAATGTACGACTATTACCTGTTTACAAAGGATATTAAAAAGCTTGCTGAGGAGATTTATCCGGCTATGCAAGAGTGCGCCCTTATGTGGTCACAGCTTCTTATTGAGGATAATAACAGCGGAAGACTTGTTGTGTCTCCCGGCTTTTCTCCTGAGCACGGTCCCGTTGCCGCAGGTAACACCTATGATCAGTGTATAATCTATAACCTTTATGAAGACGTGCTTTCTGCTGCAAAGGCTCTCAGTGAAAACGGCTATGAAGACCGGGTGAATACAGAGCTTATCGGAACTATGTCACAGCAGATAACCAAGCTTCAGCCTCTTCACGTCGGCAAATGGGGACAGCTCAAGGAATGGTATGACGAGGATAAATTCTTTATGCGCGGCTTCAGAACCAAGGGCGTACAGAGAAAGCACCGCCATCTCTCACATATGCTTTCACTTTACCCCTTCAGACAGATTACACCCGACGATGAAAAGCTTGCAAAGGCAGCCCTTACCACTCTTGAGGACAGAGGTAAGAAGAGCACAGGCTGGGGACTTGCAGTAAGGCTTCTTTCCTATGCAAGACTCGGCAGAGGCGATGACTGTAACGAGATACTTGAAAATATAATCCGTACTACTATTCTTAAAAATCTCTTCGGCACACATCC
>JAZRQQ010000040.1:0-6628 GCA_045649935.1 Acutalibacteraceae bacterium
CGGATGGGCTTACCGTTCTTGGAAAGCTTAAAACGTTTTTTTGCACCGCTGTGAGTTTTAATTTTAGGCATTGTAAATTCCTCCTGTTATTACTTTTTTGGCTTAGGTGCCAGGAACATCATCATTGATTTACCTTCGAGCTTAGGAGCCTTTTCAAGATTACCGAATTCCATACAGGCCTCGGCAAACTGCTGCATAGTGGTAATACCGTTTTCTGTATGAGCCATTTCTCTGCCTCTGAAACGGATGGATACCTTAACCTTGTTTCCGCTTGTAAGGAAACGTCTTGCATGGTTGACCTTTGTGTCGAAGTCATGCGTGTCAATGTTAAGTGAAAGTCTGATTTCCTTAATTTCAACAACATGCTGATTTTTCTTTGCTTCTTTTTCACGCTTGGTCTGCTCAAAACGGTACTTGCCGTAGTCCATAATCTTACATACGGGCGGTACTGCCTGAGGAGCAATCTTAACTAAGTCAAGATTCTTTTCTTCAGCGATCTTAAGAGCTTCTTCCGCTGACATAATGCCAAGCACTTCACCGTCACCGAGAATGACTCTCAGTTCCTTGTCATTGATTTCTTCATTGATTTGCATTTCTTTGATAGCGATGTTCATACACCTCCAAAAATATCGGGTTGACTTTTCGTCAGATAAAATCAAAGCGTGAACAGCAAGCTGTTCACGCACCAATACACTAAATCAAATAGTCTATTGACCTTGGGAAACGGGATTCCGTAGGTGAGAACGCAAACTGCTCTACTTTGTTGTGCAGATATATTATCACAGGTTGTCACCTTTGTCAATAGGTTTTATAAATTTTTTCAAAAATATTTTATCAGTAAGATATACCCTTCATTTCAAGGTATTCTTCAAGGCACAGCCCGCTGTTTTTAATATCTTCAGCATATTCCGTACCGACAAATCTCCAATGCCACGGCTCATCAACTATGCCCGTTATATCCGTTTTTTCTTCGGTATATCTTAATATAAAGCCGTACTTATGAGCATTCTCTGTAAGCCACTTATACTCAGCAGTTTCAGCAAAAGAGTCAAGGGTATTGCATATATCCATAGCAAGGCCTAAATTATGCTCACTTGTTCCCGGAGGCAGAATTACTGTTGCTGCCTTCTCTGCAGCTTCTTCTCTTGAAATATTATACCGTGACATATAAGTCTCGGTAAGATTCTTATAATTTCTCTCCTGCCGTGCATAGGAACGGTAGCCGGAATAAGGTGTGAGAATTATCCCCTCTTCTTTGGCAGCCTTATACATCTGCTCATAGAAAGGAACAACCCTTTCATCCATATAATATCCCGTCGATAAAATCTCTGCAAGCTCCGGCTCATAGTCAGAAGGCATTTCTCTTGAAATATTAACCACAGCAAGATTCCAGAGCTCCTGCTCAGGATTAATAATTATCCTTCCCGTTTCTTCATTGACTTTCACGGGAACGGTTGTCTGCTCCTGAATAGTTGTCACCTCTGTAGTTGTCTCAGCATTTGATACGGCAGCTTCCGAGGTCATTCCTGCTGTCGAGAGAAATTCCGAAAGATCACCAAAGGGATCGTCAGTATTTTCTTCATTAAGATTATCAATATTAAAGCAGCCGAGAACAATTGCTAAAGCTATTACAATTATAAACAACAGTATATTTGATATTTTTTTATCACTTTTATTCTTCATATTTTCACTACCTGTATTTTTTATATACCGATTATATCATTCCTTTTTATTCAAGTCAATAAACAAGAAATGAAAACGGGACCGCAGCTGCAGTCCCGTATAAATCTTAATAATTCTCTTTAAGGCCTTCTTCATCATAAATGAAGAGTGCACGCAATGCTACATCAAGACCTTTTTCAACAGTCTTCATATTCATATTATCAGCCGTGTCGCCTCTTGTGTGGTAATATCTTGGTGGGCCGGGATCCATAGCAGCAAGTGTTACTGCAGGGATACCGCTCTGCTGAATAGCAGCAGCATCAGATGCGCCGAGATAAACAGATATGTAAGGAAGATTTACACCTGCATCTTCACCGGCCTTCTTAAGAAGACGGCAAACACGTTCATCCATAGCAACGGTACCTGAAAGGTCGCGCTTACAGATTGAAAGATTATCATAGTCTCTGAAGGTTTCAAGACCGACAAAGATTGTGGGAACATCTGCCAGTTCATCACGATGTCTCTTTGCGTAATCCTTTGCACCGCGAAGACCTGATTCTTCTGAGCCTGTAGCTATGCAAAGAACCTCAGTGTTTTCAAATCTGATATCATTGTCTTTAAGATACTTGGCAATCGCAATTGAAGAAACTGCACCTGTAAGGTTGTCGTTTGCGCCTTCAACAGTAATGCTGTAGTTAATGAAAAGTATCGCACAGATAATACCGGGAACAAAAGCAAAATGTACATACTTAAGAGTAGCAAGAAGCTCTTCAGAACCGATACCGAATGTTGCAAGAACTGCATAAATAAGTGTATAGAACATACCAAGCACAGCCCAGATACCTGCCATATAAAGAACAGGAGCACCGCCAAGATGTGTGAATCTCCACTCATGTGATGAGTCAGCATGACCTGAGAAAATAATTCTCTGCTTGGTTTCGCCTGCTGCTTTTCTCACACCGATTGCATTATGAGAGGTATATTTTTTAAACAGACGGTCATAGAACTGCTTATACATACCAAACTCAAAAATAAGAACAATAAATGCTACGATTGAAATACCCAGTGCAACTATGGGAAGATTTAAGAATGAGAACGCCATTGCAATTGCAACTAAGATACCGCACACACGAATAAAGCTGATCATCGCTTCTCTGGAAACGGTAAATTCTTCAATCTTTACCTCGTCACAGCAGGTTTCCATCTCTTTTGCAAGATGCTTATGCGCCTTGTATTCAGCCTCAGAACCTGCAATTCTGGGACCGATTTCTTTACAGATTTTTTTGACTTCTCTCACAGTGTAGTTAGTATACATTCTGAGAGA
Source organism: Acutalibacteraceae bacterium (assembly GCA_045649935.1). GTDB lineage: Bacteria > Bacillota > Clostridia > Oscillospirales > Acutalibacteraceae > UBA6857. Next base: position 2,987 of record JAZRQQ010000040.1, read on the forward strand.
AGATGCGTAATTATTTACGCTTTCATTTGCTTTCAAAAAACTCTCCTCCTTTTAAATTCAGCCGACAAAGTCGACACTAAGACAAATAGTGTAGACATATTAGCACAAATATTTATGTTAGTCGAGTTATTTTTGTTAAAATTTAATATTTGTTTAAAATTGTTCCCTATCGGCAACAGTTCCTTAAAAATTGTAACTGTTTTATCTTAAATTTCGTAGTCAACACTTGCTCTTCCTTCTCTTATAAGAGCAACAAAAGAGGATATTTTTTTGTGCTCGGGATGTACACGGTAACGGTTTACATCATCAATACTGTCAAAAGCACTGATAAGTACGGCATCGTACATCCCCTCTTTAGGATTTACGTTTATTTCAACCTGCATTTCTCTTATAAAATCTATTTTTGAAGGAAGCTCTTCAAGCATGGCTTTCACCTTAAGGATATTCTCCTCTTTTGAAGCACCTTCGGCAAATTCTTTGAATTTCCACATAACTATATGTTTAATCATTTTTCGTTTACTCCTATCAGATCAAGATTTGCGCCCTTTGTTTCTTTTACCCTGAGTATAAGCATAACAGCCGAAACGCTGACACAGGGAACAGCAACAATAAGGCAGGTAAGCCATACGGGAATTACAAGCATACCGACTATCGTAAGCACATATCCCGCTGCAAGACCTATAATCAGAAGAAGACCTTCAGCACCTACTACGGATGCTCTTATATCCGTAGGAACCTTTTCTGTCATCATAATATTCATATAGTCTCTGCCTATCCAGTAGCAGCCCTGATAAAGTCCGCAGAGACCGCCGATAAGATACGGACTCCAGAGATTGTTTATACCTGCAGCAAAAAGGATAAATCCTACTACACATAAGGCTGAAGCTATAGCTATAGTTTTCTTTCTTCCGATAAAGTCTGCAATAAAGCCTGAACAGAAGGTAAGAGCCGCATATACTACAGGCTGAACAAAAAGAGCTTTCGTAATATCCTCTGTACTCATTCCTGCTATATGCATTGAAGACTCATAATAAAGTGCAATAGCTGCCATACCTGCGTCAAAAATTATATTAGATATTATAAGCCTTTTTGTGTCCTTGTTTGCAAAAATATATTTTACGGCATTGAACACACCTGACTGATTTCTCTGAGCCTTTTTCTCTTCCTTTACTCTTTGCTTTTCAGCTTGTCTGACCTCATAAGGAATAGAGAGATAAGCTATTCTTTCGCTGATGAACACCTTGGTATCTCTTGCAAAAACAAGTATGAGAACAGTTGCAATCACACCTGCAATTGCAGGAACGAGGAAAATCTTTCTCCACTGTGAAGCATCATTACCCATAAGAGCATTTCTCAGCATAGGAATACAGACAACACCGAAAATACCGAGGCTCTTGAGAACACTGTAGATCATTGCTCTGTACTTATCGGGAGCCTCTTCAAGTATGTAAATAATCTGGATATCATGGCTGTAAAAGAAACCGATTACACCGTAGCCTATAAGGAAAACAATATAGTTCGGTGAGAAAAATATCATAAAAAGTCCCGCCGCCATACCAAAAGTAGACAGAGCAAACAAAGGCTTTCTGCCCCATTTATCGGCAAGAGCCTTATAAAACGGTGTTATAATACCGAAAGCATAGCTTATTACGCTTATAGACGTATGAAGAGACAAACCCTCTTCAAAGCTGTATGTTTTTCCGAAAATACCGCGGTTTACAAAAAACTCCGTTACAAAAGATGACTGAACAGTAACTGACAGATTACTCGTCACCTCATCAATTATATTGACAAATGCTACAAGGAATATCAGCATACCGAAATATCCGGCATAGGTACCCTTCGACCGTTTTGACATAAGCTTATCGAGCTGATGCTTTTCGGATGAAAGGATTTTCTCTTTGTTTTTCATAATAACTCTCCTTTTGTTACAGATTAACCGTGATGATTATAACATATAGAAAACTATTTTACAATCGGTGAGCTGTTCAAAACCTGACGGTTATATATTGTGCATAATGCATATTTCCACAAGTGCTTAATTAATTCCTACGAAAAATGAATTGCAGATAAAAAAGAACGGTATCACGCAGATACCGTTCTTTTATGTGTTTACAGCTTGATTTAGCAAAAAAAGCAAAACAGACCGAAAATCTGAATTAGTCAATATGATTTTATTTTTTTGCTATTACAATCGGTTGATAAAATCCTGTTTCTTCCGGGAATAGCCACGATACATTTTTACAACCACTCTTTATAAAAAGATTTGTCATTTCTTCTCTGCGGGTTGCTCTGTATTGACACTCAAACCTGCTTATTTTCAAAAGCTCATTATCTTCGATTATATACTGAATAAGCTTATAATTGTCTTCATTCCATTCCCAGGTCTGAAAAGAAACACATTGTCCTTTATCTGTTTTATGAATATACGGCGGAGAGTAAGGTGGTTTGTTTTTTAGTAAGGCATCATAATCCCGGATACTGCCTACGAAAATACCATTTTCTTTAATTTGATTTGTAATGCTCTTTATTGCTTTTTCTAAATCTTCACCTGACAGCATATGTGGCAAGGCATTATCCATAGCAATAACAATATCAAAGAGCTCAGTAAAAGTTTTTGATAATGCACAAAAATCGGCATTTTCAAAAGGAATTTTTACATTGGCTTTTTCTGCTCTTGCTTTTGCTTCGGCAAGTTCACCGTTACTTATATCAGAAGCAGTTACACTATACCCTAAACAAGCAAGCCCTATTGCCTGTGTTCCGATACCACAAGCACAATCAAGAATTTTTGACGAATAATCGAATCCGTTATCTTCAAAGATTTTATTCAATATTACGGCTTGCTCTTTTGTTGTCTGCTCCCAATCAAGAAACAGTTTGTCATATTGTGTTGCTAAATTATCATAAAAGTTCTGTATTATATTCATAAAAAACACCTCCATAAATTGAAATTGGTCAAATTGAAATGATTGCTTCCACAAACTGGTTTGCCTTTTCTGTATGAATACCGTGCCCACAATCAAATTGCTTGATTTCCATATTTTCAATCAAGGCATTGACTCTCTGCAAATCTTCATCAGACAATGCGCCTTGAAGTAAACCGTTTTCGCCAATCGTTGTATTTGCTTTCAAAAACAGAGTTTTGCATTTGATTTCAGAAAGAAGGTCGTTGTAATCAACATCACCGTTGAATGAATCGTTATAAAAAGCTTCTCCAAAACGTGGATCGTAAAATTGCAGGCCATTAAAGCCTTCTAAAAACTTTTTAGGCCAAAACGGAACTTTCAGATTTTTGTCGGGATGTTTAGTTCGGTATTTCAATGCAAAACCACTCAGTTTTTCTCTGACAGTTTCCCCGGATTCATCGGGAAAGAAATTCCAGCAATACTGATTCTTAAAATAATAATAGACGAAATCCTTTTCCACATCCTGTAAAAGGAAATTATGGCATACAGAGGATAAATCCTTGTGATTGTATGTATTATATCTTCTTTTGCCCCAGCTTGAGAAGAAGGGAGGATCTTCTAATATTAGTTTGGTGCATCCGGGAGATTGTGCTGCAATGTATGCTGCAATCAGTCCACCTGACGAATGACCCAACACGGCAACAGAATCACAAATCACATTTTCAATAAAGTC
>JAZRQQ010000041.1:0-51464 GCA_045649935.1 Acutalibacteraceae bacterium
TATACTCTTAAAATTAAAAATACAGATTTTTCTTCACACATTAAAAGCGGTACGCCTTTTTCTTGTGTAATGGTTTCACCTGAAGGCAAGGTTCTTGCTGTTTACGGCTTGTATGACGGTGTAGGAAGCGGATATTCACAAAAGAGCACTTATGCCGGTTCGACCATAAAGCCCTTGAGTGTGTACGGACCTCTTATTGAATCAGGTAAAGCTACTTTTTCAACATTGTATATGGATTCTCCTGTACTGAAAAAAGAAAGTGAAGACGGCAGATATGTAGATTGGCCGACGAATGCAGTAGGGGATTACAGCAACAGAACGGTTACTCTGAGCTATGCACTTAACAAATCTCTCAATACCGTTGCAGTCAGAGCATTAAGAGAGCTTACTGCAGAAAAATCAATATCATTTCTCGAGGATAGTTTCGGTATAGATTTCAGTTATGAAAAAGGAGTTCTCAAAAGGATGGGCGCTGATGATATAATGGGAAGCGTAGCTCTCGGATATATCAACGCAGGTGTTACACCTTTCGATATGGCAGGGTATTATCAGGTGTTCCCGAACGGCGGTACTTATACTTCTCCTCACACTGTTTCAGAAATTGAGACAGCTGACGGTGATGTGTATTCTTATGAAGAAAACAGCAAGAGGGTATTATCTGGGGCTACAGCATCAATTATGAGACAGCTGCTTAAGGGAGTTGTTTCACCTGAAGGAACTGGTAAAGCTGCCTATATTGAAGATCTTGAGCTTGCAGGTAAATCCGGAACCTCTGATGAATATGCAGATAATTGGTTCATAGGCTTTACAGCTGATTATATTTTTGCTATCTGGCACAGTAAAGATGATAAAAATAAGAACAGCGCACCTGATATTTTTTCAGATATAGCAAAAGAGCTGCCGGCTTCGGATGGAAAATTTCCATTTCCCGATACAGTTGTGCGCAGACTATACTGCAAAGAAAGCGGATTATTAAAGGGCAAAAACTGCAAGTCTACGGGTAAGGGTGTTTATAATGTGAATAATGTCCCTGCTGTCTGTGAGGATTGCTGAAAAACAATTATTTTTTATTGACTTATTTTATCCGAAGGGATATAGTATAAGTAAGATTTTTTAAGGAGGAATAACAATGAAAAAAACAAAAAAAATCAGTTTAGCTATTGCATTTATAGTGCTGATAATGGCTGTATTATGTTTTGGCGCAAGTGCCAAAACATACGGTGATTATGAATACACCATTGTCGAGTGCGACTGCGATTGGGACGACTGGGATGATTGGGAAGATGATTGGGAAGATGATTGGGATGACGGTGAAGATGTAGATGCTCATGTCTGTGAGAAAACTGCTGTTATTACAAAATATAAGGGTAAATCTACATCGGTTAAGATTCCCGAAGAAATCAAGGGCTACAAAGTAAGCGGAATTGAAAGTGATGCTTTTTACGGACATGAGAATATCAAATCTGTTACCTTGCCCGATACAGTAAGTTCACTTGCTTACAGAGCCTTCGGTAGCTGTACTTCTCTTGAGAATATCAATATTCCCGAAAATGTTACTGCTATTGACCCTCTTGCCTTTGATGACTGTCACAAGCTTAAGAAAATTTCTGTCAGCTCAGACAACGAAAGCTTTTCATCAAGTAAGGCCGGCGTTATCTACAACAAGGATAAAACAGCATTCCTTATGTATCCGTCTGCTAAATCAAAGAAAACTATTGAAATACGTGACGGTGTAGAGACAATAGGTGAAAGAGCTCTTTACGGTTTTGAAAACCTTACTTCAATTAAACTTCCGTCAAGTCTTAAAACAATTTCAGAGGAAGCGTTTTATTACTGTACAGGTCTTAAGTCAATTGATTTACCGACAAGTCTTACTAAAATCGGCTATTGTGCATTTTTCAAATGTACAGCACTTGAATCAATAACAATTCCTAAGAAAGTAAAAGAAATGGAAAGCTCTGTTTTCGAAAACTGTACAAGTCTTAAATCTGTTAAGGTTGCAAACGGTGTAAAGTATCTGCCTTACAGTGCTTTTGAAGGCTGTATAAATCTAAAAAAGGTTAGTCTTCCGGAAAGCCTTACAGAGATTCAATCCAGCGCTTTCGAAGATTGTATAAAATTAAAGGATATTACATTACCTGAAAAGCTTACAGTTCTTGACGGAGACGCATTTGAAAACTGCGCAAGTCTTGAGACGATATCTGTTCCCGGTACGGTTGAATATCTTGGCTGGTCTGCATTCATTAATTGTACAAGTCTTAAAAATGTTACATTAGGCAAGGGAATTGTTGAAATCGGCGGTAGCGCATTCAACGGATGTACTGCTTTGGAAACAATCAAAATCCCCGACAGTGTAAAATGGCTTGGCGGCGGTACTTTCGCCGGTTGTACATCTTTAAAGTCAGTGACTCTTTCAAAAAATATGTTTGAGATTTATTCTCATACATTCAGAGACTGCAGCAGTCTTAAGTCTTTGACAATTCCTGCAAAAATTAATTATATAAGTGATTATGTTTTCGAAGGATGTACAAACCTCAAAGAATTTAAGGTTAATTCAAAGAATAAAGATTATTCTGCAAGTAAAGATGGCGTACTTTTCAACAAGAATAAGACCACCCTTTTAAAATATCCCGGCGGCGCAGCTGAAAAGTCTTATACAATTCCTAAGGGGGTTAAAGAAATTCGCGGTGATGCTTTCAATGACTCAAATAATATCAAGTCATTTAAAGTTGCTTCCGGAAATAAGAAGTTTTCTGTTGATAAGCAAGGCGTTCTTTTCGATAAGAGTAAAAAGAATTTAGTAAGATATCCTATCGGAAATGAAGCAACTTCATATACTATTCCTGATAAAACCAAGACTACATCTGACTGTGCATTTAAAGGTTGTGCAAAGCTTGAATCAGTAAAGATTCCTGACGGCTTTGAATTTATCGGCTATTATGCATTCGCAGATTGTACAGCTCTTAAGTCTGCAAAGATTCCGAATAACGTTGAATCACTCGTATATTTGCCGAGGTTTGTTAACTGTACATCTCTTGAAACTGTTAGTCTTCCTGCAACTCTTCACAGTATTGATTTCAATGCATTTACAGGCAGCAGTAATCTTAAAGAAATCAATGTCAGCTCTAAAAATAAGCAGTTTGCATCTGTTGACGGTGTGCTTTACAGCCGTGATAAAGAATATCTTTATATCTGTCCTCAGAACAAAGGCGAAGCCTATGCAGTTCTTGACGGAACAAAAGATATAAGCTCTGTAGCTTTCTATGAGTCAGTAACACTCAAAGCAATGTTCATACCTGACAGTATTGTGTCATTAGAGTCTTATATGTTTGACTATTGTACAGCTCTTGAAGATATTTACTATGAAGGCACAAAGAAGCAGTGGAAGTCATTGTTTGCTTGGAGTGTTTATAATGATCCTGATGTTAAGGTACATTATGAGCACAAGCATTCATATAAAAATATTATCGGTGAGCAGGCAACTGTTGAAGAGGGCGGCAAGATTGTATCTCAGTGTGTCTGCGGTAAAATCAACGCTAAAAAGGATGCAGTTGCAATCAATAAAATCAAAACTGTAAAGCTTGCCTCCAAGGAATATGTTTATACCGGAAAGGCCATAACACCTGAAGTTATTGTTAAGGACAGCAAGGGTAATGCTCTTAAGAAGGACAAGGATTATACTGTTAAGTATACTAAGAAAAGGACAAAGCCGGGTAAGTACACTGTAACTGTTACCTTCAAGGATAAATACAGCGGAACTCAGATTCTTGAATTTACCATTGTTCCTGCAAAGATTAAATTAGAAGGTGCGGTTTCAGGCTCAGCTGCTGTAACACTCAATTGGAAAAAGCACGCTGATGTCACAGGCTATGAGGTTTCATATTCAACATCAGAAAAATTCAAGAAGGCTAAAACCGCTACTGTAAAAGACGGTTCAGCAAAGAAAACTACAATCAAAAAGCTCAAGAAAGGCACAAAATATTACTTCAAGGTCAGAGCATACAAGACCATTGACGGTAAGAAGATTTACGGTGCATGGAGCGCTGTTAAGAGTGTAGTAGTCAGATAATTAAAAGAGCCATCGCTTATTGCGGTGGCTTTTTTTGCGGAGTCGGTAGGATTCAGTTACCTTATATATTCATAAATAATTAAAGCACCTACTTAAAACAAGTAAGTGCTTTTTTGGCGGAGACGGTGGGATTCGAACCCACGAGCCCGTTAAGGCTAACGCATTTCGAGTGCGCCCCGTTATGACCACTTCGATACGTCTCCGTATATTAAATTTAACTACCACATATTAGCAAAAAAAACTAATCTTGTCAACTGCCTGAGCTTTTATTTGACATTGAAAGTAATAAAAATATTTTAAGATTTTATTTTAAAACAGTTGGCATTTGTATATCATCTGTGATATAATATAAAATAATTGTATATTGGATGATTATGTCTAGTTTTAATATAATTTCGGATGTTTAATGTAAAGGAGAATGACTATGTCTAATTCATTGAATCCTGTTTTTGGTGAATGGTATACCGACAGACAGATAGGCACAGGAACAGACGGTAAGGTTTTCAGCATTTACCGTGAAAAATATGACGGAAGCAGAGATACTTCCATATTAAAAATTATCAGACTCGGTGAAAACAGAAATGAAAGAAAAATTTTCGATCTGAGTGATGCGCCTTCCGAGGAAGCTGATGATGATTACGAAAAAATAATCAAAAACATTAAAAAGAATGTTCAGACAATAATGAAATCAGACGGCGGAAAATATTTTATAAAGTACGAGGATCTTGAGCTTCGTAAGGCGAGTGACGGAAAAGGAAGACTCATTTTAATCAGACTTGAAGAAGGACGTTCTCTCACTGACCTTCTAAGAGAATTATCTTTTACTCTTGAGGAAACAATAAGACTCGGTATTAATATTTGTAATTCACTTATTAAATGCAGATCTTTCGGTTATATATATCCTAATCTTAAGCCCGAAAACATCCTTTTTGACAGAAATGGCAGATGTAAGCTTGGTGATTTCGGTTCTTTCAGCTGCCTTGAGCCTGCAAAGACTGCAATTGCCTTTAAAAGAACAGAATATTATATGGCTCCCGAATTTATTAAGTCGGGCAATGTAAACTGTACAGTTGACACATATTCTTTGGGACTTGTTCTTTATATGCTGACAAACAGAAACAGACTTCCTTTTACTGAGCCCTATCCTGAGAATATAACTATTAATTCACTTAATACAGCAACACAGATGCGTGTCAGCGGTCATGAAATTTCAAGACCTGCTCTTGCAAGTGATGACCTTTGGAAGATAATCCGCAAGGCTTGCTCATTTAATATTAACGAGAGATACTTCACTCCTAATCAGATGCTGTCAGATCTTAAAAATGCTCTTGAGAACAAGCCTTTTGAGGAGGCTGTTTATGATGAGGTATACTCTGTTGCTCCTATGGAAGAGGAATCGGAAGAAGCTGTTCTTATTCCTGAGGTAGAAGAATTTCTGAGTGAAAAAGAGGAGATTACTCACGTTCTGTCACTTAAAGAAGAGATTACAATTCCTGAAATATCACCAATATATAACAGTGATATTCCGTCGGAACCTAAGAAACCTGCCGAATATGCTCATCTGCCTGAAATTAAAAAGCGCAAGACAAAGAATTTTGCAGACATTAAAAAGCTTCTGATTCTTGCCGTTATTTCGGTTATGCTGATTATAGTGCTTGTTATTTCTCTTGCAATGAGAATAAGTGCAATTGACACTGAAACGGAAATGATTTTAATTCATAATATAGGTAACATTATTTTCAGCTACGGAGGTGTTCTTTTAAATGGCTGCTGATATGATCAAAGCTGTCCTTGCTGCTGAAAGTGCAGGCAGAGAAATGGAAGAGAAAGCTCTTAAGGCTACTGAAAAAATGATAAGTGATGCCAGAATACAGGCTAATATTATTATAAAAACCTCAGTTGAACAGGCTGAAAAGGAAGCAAATATTATTCTGAGCGATGCAGAATATTCTTCTGTCGGTGTTGTAAAGCAGGCTGAAAAGCTTGCAGAGCTGAGAGAAAGAAAATCTATTTCGGATACAGAAAAGCTTTATGATGAAGCAATTAAAATGATTTTTGAAGAAATCCTCAATTGATAAAGCTGTATATTAAAAAGAGGAGGTGTTGTTTTGGCAAAAGTTAAACTGGTGCATTTTGAAATATTGTGCTTACTTGATGAGAGTAAAAAGCTTGTGGAATATCTTCAGAAGGTCGGCGTAACCGAATTTGAAGGTGTTGAAGACGAAGCTCTTCTTAAGTATCAGACATCTCAGATAGTTGATCAGTTTGCTCTTAAACGTAAAGAAGCAGAGAAATGCTACAGAATTCTTGAAAAGCATTGTGATCTGAAAAAGTCTTTTCTTGAGTCCTTTAACGATTGTGAAGAAATAGAGTACAACGATTACCGTTTACTTGCAGATAAATCTGATAAATTACTCGATGAGTGCGGAAAAATAATTGAGCTTGACAAAAAAATAGCTTCGCTGAAAGCTGAAATTGCTTCAAATGAAGCCCTGATAGCATATTATAAACCATGGATAGGTCTTGATATACCAATGGCTTCTAAACGTACTCTTACGACGAATATTTTTATCGGGACATTTCAACGAGAAATATCAGAAAAAGAAATCTACGGTCTGATTAACGAATATGATAAAAAGCTTGATGATGTTGAAATACAGATAATTTCATCACAGAAAATGCTCACCTGTGTTGTTGCAATGTGTCATCAGAGCAGCGGTGAAAAGCTTATATCGGCACTTAAAAGCAACGGCTTTGTAGTGCCTGAGAAAATAGCACCCAAGCTTCCCGGAAAAGCCATTGAAGAGTGTGAGGCAAAAATTCTTTCTCTTAACGGTGAAATCAATACTGTAACTGAAGAAATAAAAAACTATTCTGAAAACTACAGAGAGATAAGATTTCTCAGTGATTACTATACTGCGCAGATGGATAAATATTCAGCTGTCGAAAATGCCGCAACATCTGAATCGGTATTTTGTCTGAGAGGGTATATGCCCGAAAGAGCAGCTGAAGAGGTTAAGTTTGAAGTCGAAAGACAATTCACTGCTCAGGTGGAGCTTACTGAGCCGGATTATGACAACCCGGATGTTCCTGTTCTTATTGAAAACAAAAGCTTCGGTGCCGGCGTTGAATCAATAACGGATATGTATTCACCTGTATCTAATAAAGATATAGACCCGAATCCTATAATGGCATTTTTCTATTATGCTTTCTTTGGTCTGATGCTCTCTGATGCCGGTTACGGTTTACTTATGGTTGCCTTTGCAATTTTTGCAAAAAAGAAGCTTAAGATTAAGGGCAGTCTAGGTAAGAGCGTTAATATGGTTCTTTACAGCGGTATATCAACAGTTTTCTGGGGAGCTCTTTTCGGTGGATGGTTCGGTGATCTGATACCGATTTTTGCAACTGAGTTCCTCGGCTTTGAAAAAGGTCCCGATCTTGCTCTGTGGATGGATCCTGTAAGTAACAGTATGAAATTATTGCTGTTCTGTCTCGGATTCGGTATTATACAGCTGTTTACAGGTCTGCTGATACGCTTTTATATTCTCTGTAAGGAACGTCAGATTGTCGCTGCTTTCTGTGACACAATACCGGTTATGGTTTTTGTAACGGGATTTGCTATTCTCGGCGCAGGGCTGATAACGGATATTCCGGCTGAAATTCATAGCTTTGGTGCTCCGTTTTTAGCTGCCGGAGCGGTATCGATAGTGTTGACAGCAGGAAGAAGCAGCAAAAATATTATCGGTAAGCTCGGTGGCGGACTCTATGCGTTATATACTTATACTACGGGATATATAGGTGATATTCTTTCTTATTCCCGTCTGCTTGCTTTAAGCCTTGTTACGGGTGTTGTAGCAAGTGCAATAAATATGCTTGCCGCTATGCCGGGAAACATTATAATTTTTGCTGTGATTTTCCTTGTGGGTCATACGGTAAACATTGCTATTAATCTTATAGGAACTTATGTTCATACAAACAGATTGCAGTTTGTTGAATTCTTTTCAAAATTTTATGAGGGCTCGGGAAGAGTCTTCACACCATTCAGAATTAATTCCAAATATTTTAAAATCAAGGAGGAAAATATTTATGAGTAATTTAGGTCTTTTCTTTGCAATTATAGGTGCAGCACTTGCTGTAGGTCTTGCAGGTATCGGTTCAGCTAAAGGTGTAGGTCTTGCCGGTGAAGCTGCTGCGGGTCTTCTCACTGAAAAACCCGAAATGTTCAGTAAGGTGCTTATTCTTCAGATTCTTCCCGGTACACAGGGACTTTACGGCTTTATCATCACTCTTCTTCTTTTCAACAAAATCGGTTTATTCAGCGGAAATGTTGCAAATATCACTCCTGAACAGGGTCTTACACTTTTTGCAGCTTGTCTGCCTATTGCCGTAACGGGCTTCTTCTCAGCTATATATCAGGGAAGAGTAGCTGCTTCAGGCATTTCTGTTCTCGCTAAGCAGCCTGCAATGCTCGGTAAAAGTATGACTCTTGCTTCTATTGTTGAGCTTTATGCAATTCTTACACTTCTTGTTTCTTTCCTTGCAGTAATGAATATTTCTATCGGTTAATATTTATTACTGATATTGCCGCTGCGGCGGTATAAAAAGGAGATGAATTTATGACAGGACTTGACAGAATTAAAGAAAAGATAATTGAGCAGTCAAAAGAAAATTGTGATCGCATTTTTGAAAATGCAAACCTTGAAATCAAAAAGATTATTGCTCAGGCAAGAGCTGAAGGCAATAAAAAGGCTGAAGATATTGTTTCTGCGGCTCAGATGGAAGCAGATAAACGAAACGCTGTTGCAAAAAGTACTGCTGAATCTATTACAAGAAACCGATATCTTGAAATAAGAAATGCTATTTTAAATGATATTATTTCTGCGGCTTATCTTGAGATTGAAAAATTCAGTGATGAAGACTATTTTGATATGATATTCAGACTCTGTCAGAAGAACATTCAGGCAGGGGAATGTACGATGTATATGAACGGCTTTGATTTGTCACGTCTGCCTGAGGGTTTTGAAGACAGAATCAATACGGCTGTATATGAATCCTCAGCTGTACTTATAAGTAAAAACGCTATTGATATAGAGAACGGTTTTATACTTGATTACGGTGATATTCAGGTCAACTGTACACTTAAAGCTGTTTTTGATGAAAATATGGACAAGCTCAAGGATGTTCTCAGTAAAGAGCTTTTCAGTTGACGGAGGAAGTATGAAAGACACTAATTATGCCTACTGTGTAGCAAGACTCCGTGCCAATGAAACTAAGATGCTCAGGCGTGAACAGATTATGAGGCTCGCTCATTGCAGAAATGTCAGTGAAGCTGTTGATATGCTTCACTCATTCGGGTGGACGGAAACCAAGGGCAGCATAAATGAGATAATATCCGAGCAGTCAAAAGCATTGTGGCAATTACTTACGGAAAGTGTTCCCGATAAAAAGGAGCTTGATGCTCTTTGCGTGCTTAATGATTTTTATAATATCAAGGCTGCAGTAAAATGTCACTTTACCTCGGACGATCCGTTCAGATATTATATTTATCCTTCTACACTTGATCTTAATGAGCTGACAGAGAAAATCAACAGCCACAATTTTTTATCACTGGATAAAGAGTTCGACCAGACAGCTGAGAAAGCATATGAAACGGCTTGTCTTACCGAAAACGGTCAGAGTGCCGAGATTATCATTGACAGAGGTGCGGTTGACTGTTTATATGAATATTCAAAGGCTAAAAAAAGCGGTCTTATTAATGAGGTCTGCGGATTTTTATGTGATATGGCTAATATAAAAATTGCGCTTCGTATCAACTCACTCGGAAAGAGTAAGGATTTTGCCGAGGCAGCTATCGGTAATTGCTCAGCTCTCGACAGAAAAACTCTTATTGAGCTTTCTTTATCTGACAAAGAAAGCCTTACAGAATATCTTATGAATTCAAAATATAAAGAGGGTATTGAGCTTTTCGGGGAAAACAGTGCATTATATGATAAATGGTGTGATGACAGCCTTATAATGTTATTGCAAAAAGCAAAATATACCGCTTTCGGTTTTGACCCTGTCTGCGCTTACTATTTTGCAAAGCAGAACGAAATCAAAACTGTAAGAATTGTGCTTAATTCCGTCTCTTCGGGTATTGAACCTGAAGCAATTGAAGAAAGGGTAAGGTTGTTATATGTATAAAGTGGCTGTTTTAGGTGACAAAGACAGTGTCTGCGGCTTTGCCTGCTTAGGTCTTGAAGCTTATGCTGTATGTGATGAAACTCAGGCTAAAAATGAATTCAGACGTCTGGTAAGTGAAAATTATGCGGTTATATATATCACTGAATTTTTTGCAAAGCTTCTTGAAAATGAAATTGCTAAAATCAGTGACTGCGTTACACCTGCCGTTATTCTTATTCCCGGTGTTACAGGCAATACGGGAGAAGGTCTTATAAACATAAATAAATCTGTTGAAAGAGCGGTCGGCTCTTCCATTCTGGATTGATAAAAGGTGATAAAATGAACAGTGGTACGATAACTAAGATTTCCGGTCCTCTTGTTGTGGCATCCGGAATGAAAAATACAAATATGTTTGACGTTGTAAAGGTCAGTGATATGAACCTTATAGGTGAAATTATCGAAATGCATGATGATCTTGCATCTATTCAGGTTTATGAAGAAACTTCAGGTCTCAGACAGGGGGAGAAGGTTGTATCAACAGGTGAGCCTCTCAGTGTTGAACTCGGTCCCGGATTAATCGGAAGCATTTTTGACGGTATTCAGAGACCTCTTAAAGAAATGATAAAGGTGGCAGGTAACAATCTGCCCAGAGGCATAAGTGTTCCCGCTCTTGACAGAGAAAAGCAGTGGGTCTTTGAGCCTTCTGTAGCTATAGGTGAAAGAGTATACGGCGGTGATATAATCGGTACCGTGCAGGAAACTGATGTTGTTTCTCATAAAATAATGTTACCTCCCGGTATCAGTGGTATTATCAAAGAAATTACCGGCGGTACCTGTACGGTAGATGATGTTGTTGCTATTGTTCTTGACGAAAAAGGTCAGGAGCACGGCGTTGGTATTATGCAGAAATGGCCTGTACGTAAGGGCAGACCTTATTCCAAAAAGCTTTCACCCAAAGAACCTCTCGTTACCGGTCAGCGTGTAATTGATGCGTTGTTTCCTATAGCCAAAGGCGGTGTTGCTGCTATTCCCGGTCCTTTCGGAAGCGGAAAAACCGTTACACAGCATCAGCTTGCAAAATGGGCAGATGCCGATATAGTTGTCTATATCGGCTGCGGTGAACGCGGTAATGAAATGACTGACGTTCTTAATGAATTTCCCGAACTTATTGACCCTCATACCGGTAAGTCTCTTATGGAAAGAACGGTACTTATTGCAAATACCTCTGATATGCCTGTTGCTGCACGTGAAGCTTCAATTTATACAGGTATCACAATTGCCGAATACTTCAGAGACATGGGCTATAATGTTGCTCTTATGGCTGACTCGACCTCACGTTGGGCTGAAGCTCTTCGTGAAATGTCGGGAAGACTTGAAGAAATGCCAGGTGAAGAGGGCTATCCTGCTTATCTTGCAAGCCGTCTTGCACAGTTCTATGAACGTGCCGGCAGAGTTCTTTCCGCCGGAAAGAATCCAAGAGAAGGAACCCTTTCTGTTATAGGTGCCGTTTCACCTGCAGGCGGTGATATTTCCGAGCCGGTAAGCCAGGCTACACTGCGTATTGTAAAGGTTTTCTGGGCTCTTGATTCGTCTCTTGCATACAAAAGACATTTCCCGGCTATTAACTGGCTTACAAGCTATTCTCTCTATGCCGATTCACTCAGTAAATGGTTTAATGAAAGTGTTTCTTCGGAGTGGAGTGAGCTCAGAGGCAAGATTATGCGTCTTCTTTCGGAAGAAACTGAGCTTGATGAAATGGTGAAGCTTGTTGGTATTGATGCTCTTTCACCTTCTGACAGACTTAAAATGGAGGCTGCCCGTTCAATCAGAGAGGATTTCCTGCATCAGGCTGCTTTTCATGAAATTGATACTTACACATCATCAGATAAGCAGTATCTTATGATGAAGCTTGTTTGCGAATATTATGATAAATGTCTTACTGCTGTTGAAAACGGAGCAGATATTTCATTACTTTCCACTCTTCCCGTGAGAGAAAAAATAGGCAGATTCAAGTATATATCTGAGGAGAATATAAACAGTGAATATACTGAGATTTTAGAAATGCTTGAAAATGAAATTGACGAAGCAAGTAAAAAGGAGGTCAACTGAGCTATGCCTAAAGAATACAGAACTATAAGTGAAGTTGCAGGACCTCTTATGCTTGTTAAGGGTGTTGACGGTGTTTCATATAATGAGCTTGGTGAAATTGAGCTTCAGAACGGTGAAAGAAGACGTTGCCGTGTTCTTGAAATTAATGGTACCAATGTTCTTGTTCAGCTTTTTGAATCTTCTGTCGGTATCAATCTATCAAACAGCAAGGTAAAATTCCTCGGTAAGCAAATGGAGCTAGCTGTATCAGAGGATATGCTCGGCAGAGTATTTGACGGACTCGGACGCCCCGTTGACGGAGGACCTTCAATTATTCCCGAAATGAGATGTGACGTTAACGGAACGCCTATCAATCCTGCTGCAAGAAAATATCCTCAGGAATTTATACAGACGGGCGTGTCGGCAATTGACGGACTCAATACTCTTGTAAGAGGACAGAAATTACCTATATTTTCTGCTTCCGGTCTTCCTCATGCTGAGCTTGCTGCACAGATTGCAAGGCAGGCTCAGGTTCTCGGAACGGATGAGAATTTTGCTGTCGTATTTGCTGCAATGGGTATTACCTTTGAAGAGTCTGATTATTTTATTGAATCTTTCAGGGAGACCGGAGCTATTGACAGAACGGTAATGTTCTCAAATCTTGCAAATGATCCCGCAATTGAAAGAATTGCTACACCTAAAATGGCAATGACTGCTGCTGAATATCTTGCTTTTCAGAAGGGTATGCACGTTCTTGTAATTATGACTGATATTACTAACTATGCAGATGCTCTCCGTGAGGTTTCTGCTGCACGTAAAGAGGTTCCCGGCAGAAGAGGATATCCCGGTTATATGTATACTGATCTTGCATCTATTTACGAGCGTGCAGGCAGAAAGAAGGATTCCGAAGGCTCTATTACTCTTATTCCTATTCTTACTATGCCTGAAGATGATAAAACACATCCTATTCCTGACCTTACGGGATATATAACTGAGGGTCAGATTATCCTTTCACGAAATCTTCATCGCAAGGGTATAGTTCCTCCCGTTGATGTTCTTCCGTCTCTTTCGAGACTTAAGGATAAGGGGATAGGTGAAGGCAAAACAAGAGCTGACCATTCAGATACAATGAATCAGCTGTTTTCTGCTTATGCAAGAGGTAAGGATTGTAAAGAGCTGATGATTATTCTTGGTGAGGCTGCACTTACTGATATAGATAAGCTCTATGCAAAATTTGCTGACGAATTTGAAAAAAAATATGTTTCACAGGGCAGTGAGACAAACAGAACTATTGAAGAGACTCTTTCAATTGGTTGGGAACTTCTGAGAATTCTTCCGAGAAGTGAGCTTAAAAGAATTTCTGACAAATATCTTGATGAATACTACAGTGCAAAGTAGGTGATTTTGTGGCATTGATGAATGTAAGTCCTACCCGTATGGAGCTTACAAATTTAAAAAGAAAGCTTGTAACTGCAAGACGTGGGCATAAACTGCTTAAAGACAAACGTGATGAGCTTATGAGGCAGTTCCTTGACCTTGTAAGAGAGAATAAGGCTCTCAGACTTAAGGTTGAAAAAGCAATCACTCAGGCAAACAGGCATTTCTCACTTGCTGCCGCTTCTATGAGTGACGAAAGTCTTGCGGTTTCACTTATGATGCCTTCTCAGAAAATGACTGTAGATGTGAAAGAAAAGAATATTATGAGCGTAAAGACTCCGTTGTTTGTGCCTGAATATAAATTTGCGGATAACGGTGAAATATTTTCTTACGGTCTTGCTTTTACATCGGGAGATTTAGATGACGGTGTCAAAGCTCTGTCAGATATTATGCCCGATATGCTAAGGCTTGCCGAAATCGAAAAAACATGTCAGCTTTTATCAGCAGAAATCGAGAAAACCCGTCGAAGAGTCAATGCGTTGGAATATGTTATGATTCCTGATTATGAGGATACGATAAGGTATATTACAATGAAGCTTGACGAAAATGACAGAAGCAATACCACGAGACTTATGAAAATTAAAGATATGATGCTTCAGGGCGTCTATGAGCATTAAACTATGGATGAAAAAGAAGTTCTGATTTCCCGTTCTCTTGACAACAAAAAGAGGGCGGCGGACAATTTTATGATTACTAATACTTCATTCCTTTCTGTAGATGAAAGGAATGTTCTTGTAAAAACACATAAAGAGTACAGCATTGATGTTGATACCTTTTATTTCGGCGGTTATGAAGATGCAGAAAGAACAGTTGCAGTATATGTACCTAAGCTCTTTTGCATTAAGGACATAGTATCATATTTTGATGAAAATCCCGATGATTGTCCGATTGCAATGATAAAAATTACTAAGGATAAATTTTCAGTTCTGAGCCACAGAGATTATCTTGGTTCACTTATGGGCCTCGGTATTAAAAGAGAAACAATCGGTGATATTGTTGTCGGTGAAGAAAGCTGTTTTGTGTTTACTCTGAAAAGTATGAGCAGCTATATCTGTGAAAATCTTTCTAAAGCCGGCAGGGGAACGGTAAACTGTGAAACGGTAGCTCTGTCTGAATTCTCTGAAGGTCAGGACAATAGTCAGACTGTGTTTTCGTCGGTTTCTTCTCTGCGCCTTGACAGTGTTCTTTCATCAGGCTTCAACCTTTCACGGAGTACCTCATCGGAAGCTATAAAGAACGGATTGGTTTTTGTGAATTCTGTTCAGGTGTTCAAGGGTGATTCATCCGTCAGAGAAAAGGATAAAATAGTCTTAAGAGGCAAGGGGAAGGTTATTCTTGAAGAAATTATAGGAGAAAGCAAAAAGGGCAGAATACATATAAATTTAAAGAAATTTAAGTAGCTGTATTTAAAGCTACTTTTTTTCATATTCAGATTAAAAAGCGGCAATAATATAATCGGTGATTATATGAGTGACTTTAACAGTAGCTATCAGGAAAATTTAGATTTTATAAACCGTAAGCTCAGAATAAATGAAAGCTATGATATGATAGTTAAAAAAATCCGTATTGCTGACAGAATGGCTACCTTTTACTGTGTTGACGGTTTTGTAAAAGATGAAATGCTCGAAAAGGCTTTTGAGTATTTCAGTAAGCTTACAGAAGAAGATTTTAAAAAAGCTGATAATGCCGATAAATTTGCTGACAGTCTTGTTACTTATATTGAAACCTGCACTGTTTCTTCGATTGATAAATTTATAACGTTAGTTCTATCGGGCGCTGTAGGAATGATTGTCGAGGGCTTTAGTAAGGCAGTTATTATAGATTCAAGGACGTATCCTGCAAGAGGTGTTCAGGAGCCAGAATCTGATAAAGTTCTTCGCGGATCCCATGAGGGTTTTGTGGAAACAATAATTTTTAATACAGCTCTTATCAGAAGAAAAATACGTAATCCTGATCTTACACTGAAATCTTATCAGGTGGGTAAAGAATCAAAAACAGACATCGTTGTTTGTTATCTCGAAGGTGTTGTTGACAGAAAACAGCTTGATGTAATAAAAAAGAAGCTCGAAAGCATAGATGTAAAAAGTCTTTCAATGAGCCACGAAAGCTTAAGGGAATGTCTTATACCGTCTCAGGTATGGAATCCTTTTCCTAAGGTCAGGTATACGGAAAGACCTGATGCTGCAGCGGCGTGTATCTACGACGGAAATGTAATAGTTCTGACAGATGGCTCTCCGACGGCAATGATATTTCCTACGGGTATATTTGATTTTGTACAGGACGTAAACGATTTTTATTTTGCACCGATAGTCGGCTCGTTACTCAGAATAATAAGAGCAGCTGTGTTCAGCCTTTCAATGATATTTATACCTTTATGGTATTTATTGATTCAGTATGAGGAAACACTTCCTGATTCACTAAAATTTATGCTGATAGAAGAGCCGAATACAGTGCCAATAATTGCACAGCTGTTGATAGTTGAGTTCGTTATTGATACACTGCGTCTTGCCTCACTTAATACGCCGAGTGCGCTGAGCAGTTCATTCAGTGTTGTGGGGGCTCTAGTGCTGGGTGAATTTGCCGTAAGATCAGGTTGGTTTGTTGCTGAGGTCGTATTGTTTATGGCTTTTGTTGCAATTTCAAATTTCACACAGCCGAGCTATGAATTAGGTTATGCTATTAAAATTTCAAGAACGATTATTCTTATTCTCACAGCACTGTTCGGAGTCTGGGGCTTTATTTCGGGGATAATAATAGTGATTGCCGTAATTGCCACAACAAAAACTATTACCGGATACACATATCTTTATCCTCTGATTCCTTTTAATAAAAATGCGCTTAAAAGTCTTTTGTTCAGACATCAGATTAAGTTCAGATATAAATAAAAAGGCTGTCACAATCTTGTGACAGCTGAAATTTTTATATCTCAAAATCTTCTTTTGTAAAACCCGTATCAATTACTATTTTGTTAGGCACTCTTTTTAAGGGGTCATATTTGTAATGACGGCAGGTATCTCCGTTTTCTACAATGCCCTTTTTTTCACAAAGTATAACCGTACGATCCTTTGGAGCTCTTCCGTAGAGACAGTTGGCACACGTTTTTGAATATTTCTTTTTATCAATAAGTTTTTGCTTCATAATTTCACCCACTTTTTAAGCTTGTCTGTATTCTATCATAAAATTAGCATAATTTCAATGTAAAATTATTTATTTACTTGCTAAAATTTCGATAATATGATAAAATCACCAAAGATAAAGGTTAGGAGTATTGCTATGAAAGAAGTGACAATTTATACGGACGGTGCCTGTTCCGGAAATCCGGGTGCAGGGGGATGGGGTACAATCTTGGTTTATAAAGGAAAAGAGAAGGAGCTTTCCGGCGGAGCGGCTGAAACTACCAATAACCGTATGGAGCTTACTGCGGTTATTGAAGGACTGAAAGCTCTGAAGGAGCCTTGCAAGGTAAAGATTGTAACCGATTCTCAGTATGTTTCCAACGGAATTACTTTAGGCTGGGCTGAAAGCTGGAAGCAGAACGGATGGAGAAAAAAGGATAAAAAACCTGCTCTTAATCCTGAGCTGTGGGATGCACTTCTTAATGAAATATCGAAGCACGATGTAACTATTGAGTGGGTAAGAGGCCATGACGGACATCCTGAAAACGAAAGATGCGATAAAATGGCTGTTGCTGAAAGTCAGAAATATCTTTAAACCAAAAGACCTCCTTAACCAGGAGGTCTCAGCTTTTATTTTATAAGATCTTTTATTACTTCACCGGCAATAATGAGACCTGCAACTGACGGTACAAAGGAAATACTCCCCGGTACACTCTTGCCGTTTTCTGAATTTATGCAGGCAGATCTGATAGGTACCTCCTCTGAATAAAGAACCTTAAGCTTTTTTATTCCTCTTTTTTTCAGCTCATACCGCATTACTCTTGCAAGGGGACATACAGAGGTTTTGTAAATGTCAGAAATTCTGAACATTGTCGGATCGGTTTTATTGCCTGTGCCCATTGAAGAAATTACCGGTATATTTTCTTTTGTTGCTTTTTCGATTATAGCTATTTTTCCTGATACGGTGTCAATAGCATCAACAATATAATCATAATTTGAAAAATCAAATTCACTGATATTTTCCGGTAAAACAAAGGTATTAATTTCTTTTATGTCAATCTGAGGATTTATGTCTTTGATTCTGTCGGCAGCAACCTTTGTTTTAAGCATACCGACAGTTGAATTGAGTGCTATAATCTGTCGGTTGATATTTGACAGAGAAACAGTGTCGTTGTCAATAAGGTCAAGGGCTCCGATGCCGCTTCGTGCAAGAGCTTCGACAACATATCCTCCGACACCGCCAATGCCAAAGACTGCCACACGGCAGTCTTTGAGTTTTTTCAGAGAGTTTTCTCCTATTAACATTTCAGTACGTGAAAAAATATCATTCATATTATTTTCCTTTAGAAAAAGGGTTGCCCCAGAATATAAATATTGTTGCAGGAATAAGACTTGAAATGATGAGTAAAAGCATAAATGGATTATTAATAAAGTAATCAAACATCTGTGCAAAAGCAGACGGTTGGAAAAGAACTATTATTCCGGTGATTACGGCAAAAATTGCAGCTGCAAGTACTGCACCGGCTGCGGCATCTTTTGATATGCGTCCGTACTCACTGTATTCTTCACTTGCAAGATTTACTGCGTTTTCTATGGCTGAATTAATAATTTCAGCAACTACAACTGAGCTGCTTGTAACTGCAAGCAAAGCAAAATCAGTTCTGCTGAGTGAAAACCAATCTGTAAATACGAGGATACTGAACATATATGTAAGACAGGTAAGATGAATTCTGAGATTTCTTTCGTGTCTTACGCAATGAGCAATACCGCTGAAGGCATAGCTGAAGCTTTTGAATAATTTTTTATATTGATTCATATCAGTTTTCCATAGTATAGTAACTTCCGCTTCTTACAAGTCCGAGCTGAGTCAGAACAGCTTCTTCTTTTTCGCGCATACGTACAAGCTCAAGACCACCGGGCTCGTGATCGTAGCCTAAAAGGTGAAGCATAGAATGAACAGTAAGAAAAGCAATCTCTCTGTCAAGACTGTGACCGTAAAGCTCTGCCTGCTTGTAAGCGTGCTCAATTGAAATAACAATATCACCGAGCATTCTTGCGCCTGTATCGTTGTTGATATCATAGACTCCGTCGACACCTAGAGGGAATGAAAGCACATCGGTAGGTCTGTCAATGTTTCTGTGCTTAAGGTTGAGCTCGTGGATTGTAATATCATCTACGATAGTTACACTTATTTCAGCTGAGCCTTTGAAATCCTCGTTGATAAGAACTGCATTACAGCAGCGACGTATAAGCATACGTACGCCTGTAGGAATTTTTACAGTGTTCTGCCCGTTTGTAATAATTACTTTAATTTTGTCCTTCATCGCTTTTTACTCTCCTCATATTTATTATATGCTTTGATAATATCCTGTACAAGCTTATGTCTGACAACATCTTTTTCTGAAAAACGTACAGTTTCAATATCATCAATGTTTTTCAGAATTTTTATTACATCCACAAGTCCCGATTTTTTTCCGTCGGGAAGGTCTATCTGTGTTATATCACCGGTAACAACAATTTTTGAACCGAAACCAAGTCGTGTGAGAAACATTTTCATCTGCTCGGGAGTTGTGTTCTGTGCTTCGTCAAGAATTATGAAGCTGTCATCAAGGGTTCGGCCTCGCATATAAGCAAGGGGGGCAACTTCGATATTTCCTCTTTCCTGATATTTCTGAAAATTTTCCGGACCAAGCATATCAAAAAGGGCATCGTAAAGAGGACGGAGATAAGGATCAACCTTTGATTGAAGATCACCGGGAAGAAATCCTAACTTTTCACCGGCTTCAACTGCAGGGCGGGTCAATATAATTCTGTTGACTTCTTTTGCTCTGAAAGCATTTACAGCCAGTGCCACCGCAAGATAAGTTTTTCCGGTACCGGCAGGTCCTACACCGATTACGATGGTATTCTTTTTTATTGCATCAACATATTTCTTCTGGCCGAGAGTTTTAGGCTTTATGGGCTTACCTTTAGCGCTGATACAGATACAGTCAGAGCTGAGAGAAGTAAGCTTATCATCGTTTCCGTCTTTTACCAGGCTGATAATATATCTTATGTTCTGCTCGTTAAGATTTTCGCCTCTGTTTATAAGAGCAAGAAGATTATTGATAGCTCTTTTGGCTTTATCAACGTTTTCTTCATCACCCTGAATCTTCATTTCGCTTCCGCGGCATATGATGGCAACGGAAAACTCTTTTTCAATTATTTTAATATTCTCATCAAATGAACCGAAGAGGCTCACTGCCTGTTCCATTCTTTCAATGCTGAAAGTTTGCTCGACCAAAATTGCACCTCATTTGTATTATGTTGTTCAAAAATATATTTATTTATGAAATTTTAGCACAAAATTTCTAAAAAGTGAATACTTTGAAGAAAAATTTTGTGTAATTATTGTAATTTATCTGACAAAATCGGCTTTTCTTTGCCAATGAAATCTATTAATGTATATTCCCCGGTGAATGTATAGGCGTTTTTTATAAGGGAAATTTTTTCATAAGAGGAAACAATTGTTGAATTACTGTTTTCAGAATAAATTTCAAAGCCGATGTTTTCAACGGAATTTATATAGGCTTTGCTGCAGCAATCGGTTTCTCTGAATTCTGCGACAGTTGTTTTTTCAATATAAAAGGGGAGCTTATATCCGTTTACAAAAATATATCTTTTATCATTAAAACATATATTGGTTTCTTCCTTCGGGTATCTGCCCGAAGGAATACGTATGCCCAATACACCTAAAGTGTAATAAACATTGTGAACAGCCGACTTGGATAAAGCGGATTTCTTTTCTTCACTTTTTAAAACAGATTTTTTGTGTAATGCGGTTATTTTTCCTTTAGCCCTATAATATGTTGTTGAAGAATCTTCGTTGATTATAACCCCGCTTATAAGCATATCACCGTTTTTAACTCCGTTGCCTGCTGTTACTGCGGAATCACCGCGGTAATTTTCGACAGATAATATAATACCGTCAAAATCTGCAACTATATTGCAAGGTGAACTGTCTTCTGCTTCGCTTATTTTTTCGTTATTCTCTCTAAGCTCAATTAAAGCCATACTGCCTTTGATATTAATTGAAAGCCAGGGAATCCTGCCGTCGTAGGATGATGCAATTGTTCTTGCAGCTTTAACCTCGTTGAAGCTATGTCTGAAGGTTCCTTGTCTGAGTCCCTGATCCTCTGCGCGGGTTATAACATCTTCTTTACTTATATAATTATTGCCCGAAACATCTATGCACCATACAAACTGATTCATAATAATATGAAACATAATAAAAATCAGCAGTCCGATTGCAAGGCCGATTCTTTTATTAAAATGTTTTAATTGAAAAACAGCACCGATTTTTCTCGTGATTTTAATTTTGACACCCGATTTTTTAGCTATTGTCCTGAGTCGTTTGAAATTATGTATGCTTACTGATGCGTTAAGTGCATTGTCAATTATCTTTATATCCCAGAGATAAATTCCGTTTTTTCTGCATAGGTTTACAAAACGTTCAGGAAAGCCTTTTTCACCCTTAAAAATAACGTATCCTTTTATATATCTGAGAACAGTTATAAGATATTTCATTAATGAGCCTCACAAACTGCAGAATTCAAGAGAGACAATATTACCGGTAACAGAAATCTGTTCGGCGGTGTCAGATTTAATTGATAAATCTGATCCCGAGAATTTAAGAATAAGATTTTTGCAGTTCAGTCTGACTGTTTCACTGTTATATTCAATTATGCCGAGGCAACCGTCAATCAATGCTTCGTTGTTTGAGCAGAAATCTATATGCGGTGAAAGCAATTCAGCTGTTTCAAGAGGGGATACGGTATCAATAGCTCTTTTAATTTTATTACTCAAAATATCACCTGATTCAAATATAGTAATATATTTTATGCGTTATATATTTATAAAATACGACTAATTCAATATGTTTAGGAATAGTAATATTCTGAGGTGTAAAATATGAAAATATCAGCTATATACAGAAAGACAACAAAAGATTATCTGTCTTATTTATTCATTGTTAAATATATCGCAGGCGCTTTCCTTTTGTTTAGCCTTGCATTTATTCTTCTCAAATTTCCCGAGAATTCTGCCGATGGGGTAAGAAACGGAATAGAGCTGTGCCTTGAAGTGTTGGTACCCACGCTGTATCCCTTTATGATTATTTCTAATATATTTATAAACTCAGGAATAATTGACAGAACACCTCTTATTATCAGAAGGGTTATGAATTATCTGTTCAGACTGCCGGGTGAATGTGCATCTGTGATTTTGTTTTCAATAATCGGAGGATTGCCCGTCGGTGCAAGAATGACACATAAGCTTTATGATAAAAAGGTAATAAGTCTGAATCAGAGTCAGAGAATGTTATATTTCTGTATAAATCCGGGTCCCGCTTTTGTGATAAGTACAGTAGGGCATTATATGTTCGGCTCAAAGGAGATAGGCTTCTTAATTTACATAAGTCTTGTTGCCTCTTCACTGACAGTAGGAATAATGTCAAGATTTTTAAATGATGATAAAGAGCCAATAAGGTTAAACAATGAAAATATATACAATAAAAATATATTACAATCCTCAGTTTCAGAGGCATCAAAATCAATAATTACTGTTTGCTCATGGGTGGTAGCTTTTTCTTGCATAACAGAGATTATTGCAAAGCTGAGTGTTTCAGAGACAACAAAAATTTTTCTTCAGTGCATAACTGAAATGACAAACGGATGCAGAATTTCAGCGGAAAATTTTCGGATTCCTATTGTTGCGGGGGTTATAGGCTTCAGCGGCATATGTGGCCATTTTCAGATTATGGATTCAATTGCGGCGGTAAATTTAAAATATAAATATTTTTTGGCGGGGAGAATTATAAACGGGAGTATTGCAACAATATATTGCAGTTTTCTTCTGAAATGGTTTCCTATAGCAGATGAAACTTTTTCTGCGGGCATCAGACCGAATGAGAAGGGGATGTCTGCTTCATTTCTTGTATCTGTATTTATGATTCTTATGGCGGCGCTTTTTATAATAGGGGATGACTATTCAATAAAAAGGGGCAAAAAAGTAAAATGAAAAATAAAGTGAATTTTTTTGAAAAAAGGTATTGACATTTTCGACTTTACCATATATAATAATCAAGCTGTGTGAATGAACACGATATCCGGGTGTGGCGCAGCTTGGTAGCGCGCTTGACTGGGGGTCAAGAGGCCGCAGGTTCAAGTCCTGTCACTCGGACCAGTTAAAAAGAGACTATTCGAAAGAGTAGTCTCTTTTTGTTTCATAAGGCCGATTGATCTCAGGGTGTCAGTCATAGAGTCCGACCGCCACCGATGGCGGAAAAGGGGAGGGTGACTGTGGCACAGAAAAGCTTTGGGAACCGCAAGAGGTAGCCGCAGGTTCAAGTCCTGTTTTTGATTTTTGTTAATTACAATGAAATAAATTTCAGGCAGAACTATTATTTGAATGATATCAAAATTTTTCTGCAACCACCTTGACACATTTTTTGTAATCATTATAATAGTATAACGATAACACACAGGAGGATTTATTTATGTCTAAAGTAAAAGTTACAATGGAGCACGGAGGAGAGTTTATAATTGAGCTCTATCCCGAATTTGCACCTGAAACCGTTGAGAATTTTATCAGTCTTGCAAGAGACGGTTTTTATAACGGTGTCGGTTTTCACAGAATAGTAGACGGCTTTATGGCTCAGGGCGGTGACCCCGACGGCACAGGAATGGGTGGCAGCAGTAAAAACATAAAGGGTGAATTTGCAGCTAACGGCTTCACTCAGAACACCTTATCACATACAAGAGGTGTAATTTCAATGGCAAGAAGCCAGAACCCCAACTCTGCTTCGAGTCAGTTCTTTATCTGCTACAGTGATGACTGTTCTTTCCTTGACGGCAATTATGCTGCTTTCGGTAAAGTTACAGAGGGTATGGATGTTGTTGATTCGTTCCTTGATATTCCCAGAACCTTCAACAGCATGGGTGAAAAAGCAAAGCCTGTGGTGCCCGTTACTATGAAAACTGTGACTGTAATCGATTGATTTTTTCATCTGATTAAATATTTTAAAAAAATACATTTTTTTCTAAAAAATTTCTAAAAAGCCCTTGACTGCAGGAAAAAGTTGTGGTAAACTACTTGTACCTCTTGTAGAGGGCTTTATTTTTGTGCCCTGAAATAGAGGGAGGCCTTACTAAGTCATAACGGAAGAAAAGTGTTGCTTTCGTTTGACTGCTAATATCCTATAATGGAGGTGCCGCACATGAGAGTAAACATTACTTTATGTTGGACAGAGTGCAAACAGCGCAATTACAACACAATGAAAAACAAAAAGAACAATCCTGACAGGTTGGAGATGAACAAGTATTGCAGATTCTGCAAGAAGCACACTCTCCACAAAGAAACCAAATAAAAACAGGAGGTAGAATGATGGCTGACAAAAATAAGAAAGTTGCTCAGAGCTCTGATGTTGAAAAGGCCACAACAGAAGAAAGCGCAGCTGCTAAGGTAGCTAAGGCTGCAAAGGGTAACACTGATAAAAAAGACAAGCCAAACTTCTTCGTCCGCACAGGCAAGGGCACAAAGAAATTCTTCAAGGATTTCAAAGGTGAATGCAAGAAAATTGTATGGCCCGACGCCAAAACTGTTCTTAAGAGCACAGGTATCGTTCTCCTTGTAGTTGCAATTGTAGGTCTTATCGTATACGGTATTGACCAGGGTCTTTCAGCCGGTATCGGCGGACTCAAGCAGCTCGCAACGGGTGAGGAAGTAACAGTTTCCGAAACTGCAGGAGATGAACACGATCATGATCATGATCATGAGACAGAAGAAGATGCCGCTGAATCCGAAGAAAAAACTACTGAAGCTGTAGAAACAACTACAGAAAAAGCAGAAAAGTCTGAGGAAGAAGCAACTGAGCCCACAGAAGCTGAATAATTCGGTTTCCGGGTGTCAGAATTTATTAGCGGTTAGTTGGAGGTGTAACGATGGCAGATAACGCCAGATGGTTTGTAGTACACACCTACTCAGGTTACGAAAACAAAGTAGCCTCAAACATTTTAACGGTTGTTGAAAACCGTAAGATGCAGGATCAGATTTTTGAAGTAAGAATTCCTGTTGAAACAGTTACTGAAATCAAGGATGATAAAGTCCGTGAGATTGAACGTAAGCTTTTCCCGGGTTATGTTATGGTAAAGGTTGCCTGTATCTACAAAAAGCGCGGTGAATTTGAAGAGGAAGAGCTCTCAATGACAGATGAAGCCTGGTACGTAATCAGAAACACCCGCGGTGTAACGGGATTTGTTGGTCCCGGAAGCAAACCTGTTCCTCTCAGTGATGAAGAGGTTATAAATCTCGGCATTGAAAAGAGAACAGTCGAAGTTAACTACAAGGTAGGCGACTTCGTAAACATTTTAAGCGGTCCTTTCGATGGCTACAGTGGTATTGTTGATTCAATCGACACCGTAAAGGAAGTAGTCGTAGTAATGATTTCTATGCTCGGCAGAGAAACACCTGTCGAACTCGGACTCAATCAGATAGAGGTCGCTGAATAAAAACCTAATGTTGATAATTTTCGGCATATGCCGTTTATTATGACGAGGGAGAGTGTTCTCCCTGTGGGAGACTTGTAAAATTTAATGCAGGTCGCCATCAACCACATAAATTTGGAGGTGCAAAAAAATGGCTCAAAAGGTTGTAGGTTTAATTAAGCTCCAGATTCCTGCAGGTAAAGCTACTCCGGCACCGCCTGTTGGTCCGGCTCTCGGTCAGCACGGTGTTAACATCATGGCTTTTACAAAGGAATTCAACGAGCGCACAAAGAATGACATCGGTCTTATCATTCCCGTTGTCATCACAGTTTACGCAGACCGTACATTCTCATTCATCACCAAGACACCGCCCGCAGCAGTTCTTATTAAAAAGGCATGCGGCATCGAAAGCGGTTCAGGTGTACCCAACAGAACTAAGGTCGCAACAATTACCGGTGAGCAGGTTAGAAAAATTGCTGAGCAGAAGATGCCGGACCTCAATGCTGCAAGCGTAGAAGCAGCTATGAGTATGATTGCCGGTACAGCTCGCTCAATGGGCATAGTAGTCGCTGACTAATGCTTCCGGGTGGGAGGAAAAATCCGATTTAACCACTCTATAGGAGGATGAAAGACAATGAAACATGGTAAAAAATATGTTGAGGGCGCAAAGCTCGTCGACAAAACAAATCTTTACGATCCTGCGGAAGCACTTGATTTAACTATTAAGACTGCTACCGCAAAGTTCGATGAAACAATTGAAGCACACATCCGTCTCGGTGTTGACTCACGTCATGCTGATCAGCAGGTTCGTGGCGCAGTTGTTCTTCCCAACGGTACAGGTAAGTCTGTACGTGTTGCTGTTTTCGCTAAGGGCGAAGAAGCAAAAGCAGCTGAGGCTGCAGGCGCAGAAGTAGTAGGCGCTGAAGACCTCGTTGCAAAGATCCAGGGCGAAGGCTGGATGGAATTTGATGTTGCAATTGCACATCCCAGCATGATGGGTCTCGTAGGCCGTCTCGGTAAGGTTCTCGGTCCCCGTGGTCTTATGCCCAGTCCCAAGGCAGGTACTGTTACTCCTAACGTAGCTCAGGCTGTTACTGAAGCTAAGGCTGGTAAGATTGAGTACCGTCTTGACAAGACAAACATCATTCACTGCCCCATCGGCAAGGCTTCTTTCGGTGCTGAAAAGCTCAACGAGAACTTTACAACACTCCTTGATGCTATCATTAAGGCTAAGCCCGCAGCTGCAAAGGGTCAGTACATCCGTTCATGTGTTGTTGCATCAACAATGGGCCCCGGCGTTAAGGTTAATCCTAACAAGGTTGGCTCTGCAGCTAACGCTGAATAAAAAAATCAAAATAATGCTTGACATTTAATAAATGTTGTGGTATTATATCAAAGCTGTCCAGCCCTAAGACAGCAGGTGTAAGACTTAATGGCTTAATTGCCGCCTGCCGAGGAACGGAGCATAATTAATTTAGATTAACTCTATTTAACTATGTCACCCTTTCTCTCGGTCTGAGGGAAAGGGTTTTCTTATTTCTCACACCAAGGGTACAAATTATTACAGGAGGTGAATTCATTTGCCAAGTGCTATCGTTTTAGAACAGAAGAAACAGGTTGTTGCTGAACTCACAGAAAGACTCAATAACTCCATCGCTGGTGTTATCGTAGACTACAAGGGTATCAACGTTGCTGATGACACAGCTCTTCGTAAGGAGCTTCGTGAAGCAGGTGTAGAGTACACTGTTGTTAAGAACACACTCTTACGTCTTGCTATCGGCGCTACAGAACTCAACGGTCTTGATGCAGTTCTTGAGGGAACAACAGCTATCGCAACAAGTGCAGATGATTATGTTGCTGCAGCTCGTATTCTCAGCAAGTTTGCAGACACACACAAAGGATTCGAAATTAAGAATGGCTTTATCGACAAGGAAGTAATCGACGTTGCTAAGATCAGCGGTCTTGCTAAGCTTCCCTCACGTGAAGTACTTCTTGCAAACGTTCTCGGTGCTTTCCAGGCTCCGTTCTCAGCATTCGCACGGGCTATCCAGGGTATCGTCGACAAAGACGGCGAAGCTGCTCCTGCTGAAGCTCCCGCTGAAGCATAATTAAAATTTAAAAATTACAAATTACTTGGAGGTAAACTACCATGGCATCAGAAAAAATTACTGCTATTATTGAAGAACTTAAGACTCTCACAGTTCTCGAACTTTCAGAGCTCGTACACGCTGTTGAAGATGAATTCGGCGTATCAGCTGCAGCTGCAGTTGTAGCTGCTGGTCCTGTTGCAACAGAAGCTGCTGCAGCAGAAGAAAAGACAGAATTTGACCTTGAACTCACAGAGTGCGGCGCTAACAAGATCGCTGTTATCAAGGTTGTTCGTGAAATCACAGGTCTTGGCCTCAAGGAAGCTAAGGAAGCTGTTGATGGCGCTCCCAAGGTTATCAAGGAAGCTATGTCTAAGGACGACGCTGAAGCTGCTGCTAAGAAGCTCGAAGAAGCTGGCGCAAAGGCAACACTTAAATAATTTATCTTTTGTAATTATAAGAGCCACTCTGAATAAGGGTGGCTTTTGTATTACTTAAAAAATCCTATAGCAAATTATATAACTTGATTTTAAAAATAGGTGCAGAAATTTATAAAAATGTATTGACAAATATATGATTGTTTGATATACTATCAAAAGTCAGCTGACAGCATGGGCCATTAGCTCAGTTGGTTAGAGCAACCGGCTCATAACCGGTCGGTCCGGGGTTCGTGTCCCTGATGGCCCACCAAATTTAATAAAGGGGTATAGCTCAGTTGGTAGAGCAGCGGTCTCCAAAACCGCGTGCCGAGGGTTCGAGCCCTTCTGCCCCTGCCAAAGAAAAGTCTTGTAAACACTACGTTTGCAAGGCTTTTTTCATTGTCTTAAATGAGGTTTTCTAACACTTTTTCTAACAAAATTCCATTAAATTTCTAAAAGACTTGTTTTTGACATATAAAAATAGCCGTTATTTTTTTAAATACAACTTATATTATTGAAAAAATAATATTGACAAACATTAAATTTGTGCTATAATCAAGTGGAAAATTTTAATATTTGCATCGCAGACAGGGGAATTCGGGTGAGAATCCCGGGCAACCGCCATTACCGTAATTTAGCTGTAAGCTTTTAAGTCGGAATACCTGCTGTGAGCAGACAATGTTCGCTTTTGGGCAAGAGGGAAAGCGTATGGCAGTGTCGATGGCTGTATTTTCAGGCTAACTTTAGTCATATTACGTCCTTTCCTTTTTGGAAAGGACGTTTTAATTTTTCTTGAAAAGGGAAGCATATCATGAAAAAAATATTATCACTTTTACTTATTTTAATAATTTTAACATCAACCTTTTATATGCCGGTTTGTGCCCAAAGTCAGGCTTATACAGGGGTTACCTCAGCACAGACGCCGACTGAAAATGCTGTATTGCTTTTCTCAAAAAAATTCGGTGGCAACTATAAGGCTGCACCTACTCCTCCGATAGTTGTCGGTAATACAATACTTCTTGTATCAGGTGTTAAGCTTTATAAATTAAATGCTGAAACCGGTGAAGAAATTGCAAGTGTAAAAATGGCAGGAACTACACTTTACACTACGGTTTCTCCTCTTTATGCAGACGGTAAGGTTTTTGTTGCTCTCGATGAAGGTATTGTTCAGGCATTTGATTATGAAACTATGAAATCTCTCTGGGTTTATACCGATAAAATCGGAGGTCAGGCACTTTGTCCTATAACCTATGATAACGGATATATTTATACAGGCTTCTGGGTTGATGAAACCGAAAACGCAAATTACGTCTGTCTTAGCGTAAAGGACGATAACACAAAAAAGGAAACCGAAAGCAAAAGCGCAAAGTGGACCTACAAGGCTCTTGGTGGATTTTATTGGGCTGGTTGCTGCGTGACAGATAAATATGTAATTTTCGGCAAGGATGACGGAAAAAAGAACAGTGATAACAGCTCTAAAATAATATGTCTCAATAAGAGTACAGGCAAGACAGTTTCTACTCTTAATGTAAAGGGTGACATTCGTTCATCAGTTATATATTCGGAAGAGAGAAAATCTTACTATACCTCAAGTAAGGCGGGATATATTTATAAATTTTCCATGGATTCATCGGGTAAATTAAGCTCACTTAAAGCTTATACAGCTTCAGGGGGAGTTACAGCAACACCTGTTATATATAATGGCAGACTTTATGTCGGGTGTCAGAACGGCTCTGCCGGTAAGTTTATTGTTCTTAGTGCAAAAACTATGAAAGAGATTTACAGTTCAGATATGCAGGGTTATCCGCAAGGCTCGATGCTTGTTTCAACCGGATATGAGCAGACAAACGGAAAGGTTTATATTTATTCAACCTACAATGCAAAGCCCGGTGGCATCACTGTTTTTGAAGACAGTCAGGGACAGACATCTGCCGTTAAAAGGGAGCTTTTTACTCCCGACGCAGAAATGCAGCAGTATTGCATCAGCACAATATCTGCAAGTGAGGACGGTACACTTTATTATAAAAATGACTCAGGAAATATATTTGCGTTAAGAGAAGGAAAATCAGGTACACAGTCATTTTTACAAAAGATTATTAATCTTATCAATAATATGATTTCAAAAATCAGGGCTTTATTAGGCAGAAAATAAAAGAAAAGAGGAACGAAAATGCAACTTGGCTTCAAATCAGTACACCCCATATCTGCCTTTGCGTTTTTTATATTTTCTTTCGTTCTCAGTATGTTTGCTTCACATCCTTTACTTCTGGCTGTAAGCTTTATTGCAGGACTGGTTTACGATATCAAGCTTTCGGGTAAAAAGGCAGTTTCGTTCTTTCTGAAGGTTATCCTGCCAATGATTTGTCTGATAACACTTTTCAATGGTATATTCAGCCATTACGGTGTGACTGTTCTTTTTAAAATGCACAATGATAATAACTTCACGCTCGAAGCACTTGTTTTCGGATTGGTATTTTCAATCCGTACTGCCTCAGCACTTTTGTGGCTTGGCAGCTTCAATGAGATAATTACAAGTGACAAATTTATCTACCTTTTCGGCAGAATATCACCCAAAACAGCTCTTGTCGTTTCAATGGTGCTTCGCTTTATTCCTCTTATCAGAAATCAATCCGAAGAGATAAAAAGAGCCGAAAAGGGTATCGGCAACATACCAACCGAAAAAGACTTCATAGGCAAAATCCGTCACGGTGCAAGAAGGCTTTCAATTCTGATATCCTGGACTCTTGAAAAAGGCATCGACTCTGCTGATTCAATGAAAGCAAGAGGCTATGGCCTTCACGGCAGAACATCCTATAACAATTATATCTTTTCCGTGAAAGATGCTTTATTCTTTGTGCTTTCACTTGTCTCATCGTTTGTATTCATTTTTATCAGCGGAAAATACAAAGTCAGTTATAATCCTGTAATTGATATACCTATGCCTGATGTTTTATTTTCTGTATTAATTGCAGTAATTACTTTGGTGCTCTTTTTACCGACGCTTTATGATTTATGGGAGGAAAGAAAATGGTCAATTTTGAAATAAATAACTTGTCTTTTTCCTATCCCGAAAGTAAAAGGCAGGCACTCAAAAATATTAATCTCACTGTAAATCAAGGCGAATTTATCGTTATCTGTGGAAAATCAGGCAGCGGAAAGTCAACCCTTCTTCGTATGCTTAAGCCTGAGCTTACGCCCCACGGAACTAAAACAGGTGAGATAGCTTTCTTTGACAGTGATAATTTTACACTCAGAGATTCTGCCGGGAAGATAGGCTTTCTTCTGCAGAATACCGAATATCAGGCAGTTACTCATTCTGTGCGCAGTGAGCTTGCCTTCGGCCTTGAAAATCTCGGACTCGATAGTAGGACAATAAGACTTCGTATTGCTGAAATATCAGCATATTTTTCACTTGAAAATATAATTGATAAGAAAATCTCCGAGCTTTCGGGAGGTCAGAAGCAGATGGTGTGTCTTGCTTCAATACTTATGATGCACCCTGATGTGATAATCTTCGATGAGCCTACATCACAGCTTGACCCTATGGCGGCAGAAACTCTTCTCAATACTGTTTATAAGCTTTCCAGAGAAAACGGCATAACCGTAATTATCACTGAGCATCGTCTTGAGGGACTTATTCCTGTAGCTGACAGAGTGATTGTTATTGATGGGGGAGAGATAATATCTGATACATCATCCCGCGACACCTCGTCAGAGCTGATTAAGAGTAACGATTTTCTTTCTTCTGCTGTACCTACAGCAATGAGATTACATGCTGATTTAGGTCTTACATCTTCTGCGCCGCTGAACACTGCCGAGGGGAGACAGATGCTGACTACACTCTTTGCTAATAAGCCAAAATATACAGAGCTTACAGAAGAATCTGCTGAAAATACAAAGGAGCTTGCTGTTGAGGCAAAAGATCTTTGGTTTGCTTATGACAAGAGCAGATATGTTTTAAAAGGACTTGACCTTAAAATTAAAAAAGACTCTTTCTTTGCACTTCTCGGTGCAAACGGAGCAGGCAAAACAACTGCGCTTTCACTTATTAGCGGTCTTCTTCCTTGCAAGCAAGGTAAGATAAAGCTTTTAGGTAAGAGCATTACCAAGTACAAGGACAGTGAGCTTTACGGAAAAACTGTAGGTGTACTGCCCCAAAAGTGTGAAAGTCTTTTCGGTGGTAATACCGTAAGAGAGGACCTTGAAAAAGCTCTGGCTAAAAGCATGCATGATAAAAAGGCAAGGAATGAAAAAATTGAAGAGGTCGCATCCTTCTGTGAAATAACCGACCTTCTTGAAAGGCATCCCTATGATATAAGCGGTGGTGAAATGCAACGAGCCGCACTGTGTATGGTGTTGTTAAAAGAGCCACAGATACTTTTTCTCGATGAGCCGACAAAAGGTATGGATAACCTTTTCAAAAAGCAGTTTGCAAGCAAAATTAAAGAACTTAACACCAAAGGTATAACTGTTGTAATGGTATCACACGACACAGAATTCTGTGCTGAATATTGTGACGAATGTGCAATGGTTTTTGACGGAATGTGTGCCTTGCAGGAAGAAAGAAACAAGTTCTTTTCACAGAATTTCTTTTACACAACTGCCGCAAATAAAATTGCGAGGGAGTTCTTTCCACTTGCAGTTACGGAAAGGCAGGTGCTTGAGCTTTGCAGGAAAAATCTCAAAGATTAACTGTTTTATCTGTAATTCTGCTTGTAGTTTTAGCACCGATAATTGTGTTTCTTTCGATGAATTTCTTTCAGCAGGGTAATTACTATATATCTGCTGTGGCGATAATCATACTTTCCATCGTTCCGTTTTATATGTTCTTTGAACAAAGAAAAATCAAAACAAGTGAAATTGTAACTCTTTCTGTTATGATAGCACTGTGCGTTGCGTCAAGGGCAGTTATGGCATACATACCGCAAGTGAAACCGACAGCTGCACTTGTAATAGTAACAGCTATAGCCTTCGGGCCAAACGTTGGATTTTTCACGGGAAGTCTTTCGATATTCGTGTCAAACTTTATTTTCGGTCAGGGAATGTTCACACCCTTTCAGATGCTTGGTATGGGTCTTGTGGGCTTTATCTGCGGACTTATCTTTCATAAAAAAACTTATTCAAACAACAAAATTACTGTAGGCATTGTTGGTGGTTTTGCTTGCTTTGTTGTTTACGGATTTATTGTTGACAGTTGTTCATTTTTAATGATGAGTACGGATTTTACCTTTAAATCTGCAATAAAAATTTATCTTTCCGGTATGAGCTTCAACCTTATTCACGGCATAACTACGGGTATTTTGCTCTTTTTTATCAATAAGCCTATGACCGACAAATTTAACCGATTAAGAATAAAATACGGCATATTTTCTATGGAGTAAAAATGAAAAAGTTAAATGTTTTAATATGCGTACTTCTGATTCTTTTCTCTTTAACTGCCTGTGGTAATACAGTGGAAGAATCAAATAGTGTGACAACTACTATACCGATAACAATCTTAACTACCGTGCCCATAAGCACATCCTTACCTGAAGGTAGTGCGGTCACTACAACTGAAGCTATCTCATCAATTACAACAGCGGTTACAACATCTGTAATCACAACACAAACAACTACGACTTATACCACTACTGAATTTACAACCACAACGACAGAAACTACTACAACGGTTACAACCACAATACCGACTACCACAAATCCCACTACAACTGTACCGTCAACACAGACAACAACACAGGCAAAAGATTACTGTACAGTAAGAATTGAGTGCAAAACAATTTATGATAATATCGGCAAGCTGAAAGAGGGTAAAAAAGCTTTTCTTCCGACAAGCGGAGTAATACTCGACGATGTTCAGGTTGAACTCAGTGGCGGCGAAAGTGCTTTCGATGTAATCAAAAAAGCTTGTGAGGAAAACATCTGCACTGACAACTGTAAATATTGTCAGAACAGTGGTGTTCAGATTGAGTACACCTATACACCTGCATTCAACAACTATTACATAGAGGGCATACATCAGATTTACGAAAAGGATTGCGGTACACAATCGGGTTGGATGTACAGCGTTAACGGCAAATTTCCCGATGTGGGTACAAGCTCTTACACAGTTTCACCCGGTGATGTAATTGTGTTCTTATTCACCTGCAATATGGGTGAAGATATAGGCAACTCTTATTAATCGGTAATGACTTATCTTTATAAGTGCACAATAGAGATAAGCTTACATAAAAAATCTAATGAAAGGAATGAACAAAAATGAAAATGTTCAAAAAATCACTCAGCATTGTGCTTGTAGCTATGATGCTTATTTCAACATTTGCTCTTTGCTCATTTGCTGCAGACACAACAGTTTCACTTCGTATTGAGGGTATTGACGAATGCCTTTTCTACGGTAATGTAACTGTAAAGGCAGATGCAACTGCTCTTGATGTTATTAAAGCAGCAGACGAGGCGGACGAAAACCTTACAGCAACAATCGTTGATTCAGATTACGGTCCTTACCTTGTTGACATTAACGGCATTGTTGCCGGCTCTTATACAACAATGATGTGGGACGGCTGGTCATATATGGTTGACGGCGTTTCTCCTGATGTAGGCGTAAGTTCATACAAGGTTGAAGATGGCGATGTAATCGTTATGTACTACGGTGATCCCTGGAACACAGGTATGCAGTATCCCGTAATCAACACAGAAAAGCTTGCTGACGGCATTATCTCATTTACAAGTATGGACACAGTTTACGATGAAAACTGGAATGCTGTTACAAAGGAAATGCCCGTTACAGGTTATACACTCACCTGGGGTTATAAGGACGGTACTGTTGAAATCATACCCGATGAAAACGGTGTTTGTAAGATTCCTTACAAGTATCTCACAATAGGTGAACATACTGTTCAGATTGAAAAGTACGACGAGAAGTCAACACTTCCCACTGTTCTCAGATTTGCTCCTGATTTCACAGTTTCAATAAGCTTCTTTGACGGTATTATTGCTTTCTTCAAGATGATTGTTGAGACTATTACATCTCTTTTTGCATAAGAAAAATTTGGTGTTATAAAAGTTTAGCCGACGGTATATTGCCGTCGGCTTTTTACGTTGAAGCTTTAACAAAAAACATATAGAAATTTCTCATAAGATTATATCAAAGCTGTTTTATATAAAAATTGCTGTCAGAGTTGTATCGTAGCTGATTAATAAACTATTTATATTGAAAGATACATATTTGTTGTGGTATAATAAATTACATAAAATTATAAAATCAGAGGTAAATTATGGCTAAGATTATATCTACCAAAACACATTTAAGCGGAATTGCTTTAGGGGGTATAGGTAGCGGAAGTGTTGAGCTTATGCCTGACGGAGAATTTCACTATTGGCTTATTGCCAATCAGCCAAGAATTACTGAAAGCTGCTGTGAGGATAAGGTTGATGACGGGGAAAAGAGTACGGGGGCTCTGTCATTCTGGGTGCGTGAGAGCAAAGATGGCGAAAAGCCTGCTGTCCGTAAGCTCGGAATGAAAACTGATGCTGATGATTTTTCATATCGTATGTTTGCATGGAATAAGTCGGTAGAAAAAATTGAATTTGACGGCAGATTTCCCGTCTGTGATCTGAATTATATTGACAGTGCCTTGAGCTGTAAAATAAAAATGAAGGCTGTTTCACCCTTTGTTCCACATAATAGTGATATTTCATCTACACCGGGCTTTTATATGGATTTTACTATTGAAAATCCTACAGACAGTAATCTTAATATCAGCCTTTTAGGTTCTCTTGTACCTGATTTTGCAAATATAAAAGAAGGAAATAAAAACTCTCTTAATAAAACTGATGATGGCGTCAGTATTCATATAGAGCCGAATAAGATTACCAAATCACCCTCTTGCGGAAATATCTGTCTGAGCATAAACGGTGACGGTGAAAAATCATATATCACTGCAGATTATTATCGCTTTTTAAGAGAGTATATAAGCTCTTCGAAGTTCGGCGTATCTCAGGAATCCTTTCTCTTCGGTTTCAGAGAAAAAGGTAATCTGCCTAACACTGCTGCGGGGGACAGACCTGATTCAATACCCGTAAATTTCCTTATGCTAAGTGATGCAAAGCTTGATGCTTTGTGCAGTGAGTATCTGCAGTATCCCTTTGCTAAATCTTTGCTCAGCCGTATTAAATACTGTAATCCTGATTTTCTTTCAACAAGAAAAGAGAAGATATCCTTTCTCGGCTGCTGTATGAGACAGCTTTTAAAAATTGGTAAAGACTTCGGTGCTTGTGCGCTCTGCTCTGAAGTTAATCTTAAGCCTGGTGAAAAGAAAAATATTCGTTTTATTCTTACCTGGTACTTTCCGAATAACCGTGATAAAAAGGGTAATAAACTCGGTCATTATTATGAGAATATCTATCAGAATGCTCTTGAAGCTAACAGCTTCCTTGCTGATAATTATGATACTGTATTTAATTCTGCCGTAGATTTTGCTGATCTTCTTTACTCAACGGATTTACCGACAATTTATCCTGATTCCTGGTCTTCTCATCTTTCACAGCTGGTTAAAAGCTCGGTTTATCTGAAAAACGGTAACTTCGGCTTGTGGGAAGGTCTCGGCTTCTGCGGACTTCATACCACTGATATAACTTACCACGCATCATATTCACTTGTATCTCTTTTTCCTGATTTACAGAAAAAGCAGATGAGAATGGGAGCGGATTTCCAACGTGATGACGGCAGGGTGCATCATCTCTTCCGTCCTGATATGAAAACTACAGACAAGGGCTTTGACCGTGTAGATATGAATATGCAGTTTGTGCTTATGGTGCTTCGTGACTATCTTTTCACCGGTGACAGAGACTACCTTAATTCATTGTGGGATAATATTAAAAGAGCTATGGATTCAATAGAAAAGCTCGACACCGATAAGGACGGACTTCCCGATTACGATACAAAACG
The DNA here is from genome assembly GCA_045649935.1 of Acutalibacteraceae bacterium. Taxonomy (GTDB): domain Bacteria; phylum Bacillota; class Clostridia; order Oscillospirales; family Acutalibacteraceae; genus UBA6857. The sequence continues at coordinate 36,845 of JAZRQQ010000041.1, forward strand.
CAACACTTATGATGCATGGAACTTTTCGGGGACACCTGCCTATATTTCAGTTCTGTGGCTTGCTGCTTTAAAGGCGGCTGCTGTAATTGCTGACAGAGTGGGAGATAAGTCTTACTGTGATAAATGGAACAGTATTTTAGAAAAAGGTAAAAAGTCACTTGAAGAAAAGCTGTGGAACGGAGAGTATTATAATCTTTGGAGAAACGACGCTGAAGCCGATGAATCTCTTATGACTGATCAGCTTGACGGTGAATGGTTCCTGAGAATGGCAGGAATTGACGGAAATATCCCTGACGAGAAAGTAAGCAAGATAGTTAATTATATATTTAGTCATAATTTTGATGAAGAGCAAGGCTTACTTAATGCTACTGTTCCTCTGAACAAAAATACTACACTGCACTCATATAAAAACTGTCAGGCTGAAGCTGTCTGGACGGGTATTGGTTATGCTTTTTCCGCCTTGGCTCTTTCGGTAGGAAATAATAATATTTCGGATACTATTATTGGCTTGATACATAATAATCAGTACAGATTGGGGCATTTCTGGGATCATTGGGAGTGCGGTCATCATTATACACGTCCTATGTCGAGCTGGTCTACACTTATTGCAGCATTGGGAATGAAGGCAGATTATGAAAATAAAAAGCTTATATTATCACCTGTAAAGAAAAATATAACCTTACCTCTTATTCTTCCTGATATTCTTGCTAAAGTCACCTTTACTGACGGTGCATTTAATGTTGAGTGTATCAAAGGCGATATGAGTAAATGGGAAATAACGGTAAAATAAAGCTAAAAATCATTTGAAATTATTGGAGGAAACGATGAGCTGTAAAAATACATACGATGAAGGTTTTATGAAAAAAGCAATCGAGCTTTCTGCTTTGGCTGTAGAGCACGGAAATGAGCCTTTCGGGGCAGTTCTTGTTAAAGATGGTGAGATTGTATATACTAATGAAAATCAGATATATACCAGAAATGATCCTACATTTCACGCTGAATTCGGACTCATCCGCAGATTTACAGAGGAAACAGGCATTGCAGATTTATCTGAATGTACGCTTTATTCAAGCTGTGAGCCTTGTTTTATGTGCTGTGGGGCTATGGTATGGACTAAGCTTGGCAGACTTGTATTCGGCGCAAGTGATATTGATTTATGCAGTATCCTTGGTGTTGATGGGTCGCAGTGCAGTAAAATAGTATTTGAAAGCTCAGGAGCCAAAATTGATGTGACGTCAGGAGTGCTGCGTGAAGAGGCTCTGTCTGTTCTTGAAAAATATTTTAAGGTACATACTAAAGGATGATTTTATTTTTAAGGGAGTGAGTATATGACATTGAAACTATTTCTTCAGGCAATTATAAAATTCTTTCTGGGTGTTGTAATGGTGGGCTTACTCGTATTTTTGCCTGCCGGAAGCTTGAAGTTTTTTAATGGCTGGCTGCTTATGGGGATTCTGTTTATACCAATGTTTTTTGCTGGAATTGTTATGATGCTAAAGAATCCTCAGCTTCTTGAAAAAAGACTTGATGCAAAGGAAAAGCAGAAAGATCAGAGTCTTGTTGTAAAACTTAGCGGTCTTATGTTCCTTGCCGGATTTGTTGTTGCAGGTCTTGATTTTCGTTTTGGTTGGTCAGAGATTTCTATTGCTGTTTCGGTTGTTTCTGCAGTTGTATTTATTATTGCTTATATTCTTTATGCTGAGGTTTTGAGGGAAAACACATATCTGAGCCGTACCATTGAGGTTCAGGAAAATCAGAGAGTTATCGATACAGGTCTTTACGGTATTGTAAGGCATCCGATGTATAGTGCTACTTTACTTTTATTTTTATCTGTACCCCTTATTCTCGGATCGTTGTATTCTTTTATAATTTTTCTAATATATCCGATTATAATTGCTAAAAGAATAAAGGGTGAAGAAGCATTTCTTGAAAAAGAGCTTGACGGATACAGTGAGTATAAAAATAAAGTCAGATACCGTATGATTCCTTTTGTGTGGTAATTTGATTCATATTAAAAAGGGGAGTGTTATGATGGAGCTTAATCATAAATTCTTGACAAATATTTTACCTGAAATTGCTGAAAAAAATCTTCAATGTAAGATAAGCGGACTTAAATTTATAGGTGGCGGAAGCTTCGGTAAGGTATATAAATGTACTAAAGCTGACGGCGAAACAGTTATACTTAAGGCATATTTTGTAAACGGAATGGAAAAAACTGAAGCTGAGCAGTTGGATATACTTGGCGCAAACACAAGAGTCAAAATGCCAAAGGTATATTTTACCTATAATGATGATAATGTAGCTCTTTTATGTATGAGCTTTATTGAAGGAAAGAATGTGCTTGATACATCTTTTCTTTTAAAAAGTAATGCTTTGAAGCAAAGTTTTGCTAATGAAGTTATAGACGGAATGTCAGACTGGCATAGGGTTTCAGGTGACAAATTCGGCTATCTCGGAAACGCGTCTTATGATAGCTGGAATGAATTTTATATAGCAGAAAAAGCCGAACGAGATCTGAATGCGCTTAAAAAGCTTGCAGAGGGTGGAAAATTCAGCAGAAAAAATTATAATCTTTTATGCCGTGGGCTTGACATTTTTAAAGAGATTAATGCTGAACCTGAAAAGCCTGTTCTTATTCACGGTGACCTTAATATAATGAATATTATGGCTGATCCTGATACTATGAAGCTTACCGGTTTTATTGATCCCTGCGGAACAATGTGGGCTGACCCTGAATATGATCTGTTTCAATTTCTGAATATGTGGGGAAATGCATACAAGCTTTACGATACATACAAATCAAAACATAATGTAACAGAGCACTGTGATTTTAAGGTTGCATTTTACGGAGCTCTTCACGAAAACTCAATGCGTCTTAAAGGCGGCATTACAGTGCCTGTATGGGAAATTCAGAATAATTTACGCCTGAAAAATGCTATGAAAAAATATTATTAACAGCGTATTTTATCTGTTTACTGCAGTTCTACCGACCGTAGGTTGTAATTCTCTTTTCTGTATCTTATAATGTTAATATAAAAATGAAAGGGAGTTATAATATGAATACATATATTACCGCGCAGACAATTAAAAAACTTCGTGAAAAGAAAGGTCTGACACAGACTGAGCTTGCAGAAAGGATAGGCGTTACGGGTAAGGCTGTTTCAAAATGGGAAACGTCAAAAGGTTTACCTGATATCTCTTTACTTGAGCCATTGAGCCGTGCACTTGGTGTTTCAGTTATGGAGCTTATGTCCGGGGATACAGTTATAAATAAAAATCTTTCTTCAAATATTCTCTTTTCAAAATTTTATGTTTGCCCCTTGTGTGGAAATGTAATACATACAACGGGTGATACTGTTGTAAGCTGCTGCGGAATTACTTTACCCTCTCTTGATGCTGAGGAAACCGATGATACACATACTGTAACCATTGAGGCTGTAGAGGACGAGCATTTTATTACTGTTCATCACGATATGACAAAGATTCATTATATATCTTTCGTAGCATTTGTAACGTCTGACAGAGTCCAGTTTGTAAAATTTTATCCCGAAGGTAATGCAGAAACAAGATTTCAATTAAGGGGAAGAGGATATCTGTATATTTATTGCAACAAACACGGATTAATGAGAAAGAAAATTTGATAGAAAATATATATCTTATTGTAAAAAAAGATGAAAAGCATAAATTATCTGTTGTCTGTTAAGTGAAAGGAAAGAGACTGATGAAAGTGTTTGATGATGCTGAAAAAGGAAAATACAGTACAGAGGCAGAAGCACGGTGGGGAAATACTGAAGCTTATTCTGAATATTCTGAAAAAAGTAAAAATTATACAGCTGAAAAGTTCACCTCCGTTACAGAAGGAATGAATAAAATTTTTTCTGATTTTGCTGTATGTCTGAAAAACGGTTTAAGCTCAGATTCACCTGAAGTACAGAATCTTGTTGAAGTGTTACGGTGCTATATTACAGAAAACTTTTATACTTGTACCAAAGAAATTCTTTCGGGCTTAGGTCAGATGTATGTAATGGATGAACGCTTCAGAAATAATATTGATAAATGTGCTGACGGAACGGCAGACTTTATAAGTAAAGCAATCAAAAATTTTTGCAGATAAATTTAATAACGGCAGAATATTTTAAAAATACTCTGCCGTTATATTTTATTTTGTTACAGCATAAAAATTACTTTCCCAGGCGGGAATGTAGGGATGATGTCTGAAATAAATGTCGTATCTTTCATCGAGTGACTTGATTTTCTGTGGTAAAAACCACATATCTTCATTTCTGTGATAAGCACAGATATATAGCTTAGGAAGATATTTTTTGATTGTCTGACTTGCTCCGTCAAGTGCTTTAGCTTCAGCACCTTCTATATCCATTTTAATGAATGTAACCTCATCTTTTACAATGTTATCAACACTGTCAAAGTTTACGGGGATACCGTCATCGTCTTTTCGGGAATTTCGTCCGCCTTTTTTAGCAAAGAAACGAGTTTCTTTTTTATCCCATGGTCCGAGGTTAAATCTGTCAATATTTGTCAGCTCTTCAGTTTTTTTCGTGAGCTTTCTGAAATTCTTTTCATCGGGTTCAAAAGCTATAATCTTTTTATATTTACCGTCCGTTACATTAAGAAACTCTCTTATCGTATCACCGTCATAAGCACCGAGATCAACAATTACCTCGCTGTTACTAAGGTGTAGTATTTCTTTATAAAGCTTTTCTTTTTCATACATTGATGAAAAGAGGTATTCAGGTTTCCCGGAAACCTTAAAATTTATTACATCGATAAAATCACTTTTTGATCTGCTGTCACATAAAATATTATATGCTTTGTCAAAGTCTTCATTGTGCTCTTTGACATAATCATAAGTGAAGAGTCCTTTCCCTGCAATAGGAACGGTAGGGCAGTAGAATTCTCCTTCAAGAGACATCTGCTTAACCTTAAGAAGAGTGCTTCTGTCATGTACGGCAAAGGTCATCAGAGTTATAAAGTCCTCATACTTTTCCTTGACTTCACTGTGTCTGAGAACTTTTTTTCCGTGGAAAAAATGTCCTCGTACAAATTCATCACTGGCAAATACATCTTCATATCTGAGATTCATTGAATCGAGCACATCGATTATCATATCTGCACCGTTGCCCATTCCGTACAGAACAATTGGTTTATCTGTCTTCTTCAGACGGTCCCAAAGGGGAATATCTTTGATATATTCAATCATTTTATCACTTCTTCTGTTATATATAATTTATATAATTTTATCATAGGGCAAAGATAAATGCAACTGAAATCCTGAGAGTAAAATTTTAGTTTTTTTAATAAGCTGTTTAAAATTTTACTGTACAAATTTAAAAATATATGTTATAATGAGAAAAAATAAACAGGAGGTTATTGAAATGAAAAATATAAAGAAGATACTTGTTATTGCTCTTGCAGCTATTCTTGTTCTTGGAACTTTCTCTGCTTGCGGTGCTTCACCTGAAAAGAAGCTTATCGGTGTATGGAGAGATTCTACCGGAGTTACCGGTTATGAATTTAAGGAAGAAGGAAAATGTGTAGTAACCTTTGCTGATGTTACTGTTCCTATTTTTAATGTAAATCTGAATGGTGATGTTGACGGTGTATATACTGTTCAGAAAAGAGAAGACGGTAACTACTATGTAACTATTACATACACTATTTATTCAAAGAGCGTTACCAAAGATTATATGTTTGTTGTTGAAAACAGCTCACTTACCCTTACTGATACAGCTGACGGTACAGTTACAGTTCTTATAGCTTACACTGCTCCGAGTGACACAACCGCTTCAACTTCAGTAGCTCAATAAGACAAAATAAGGGTATCCGTCGGGATGCCCTTTATATTTAAGGAGGATGATAATAATATGGATAAGCATACAAAGATAATAGCAATTATTTTAGTTGCAATCATCGCTGTATTTGTTGTTATTGTCGGAGTTACTACTACTCTTATGAACGATAATAATAGCGGTGTGAGTGATGTAACAGTATCCGATACAACTCCGGCTCCTACAGTTCCGGCTAATACAGAGCCCACTGTTCAGGCAGCTCAGACTACTGTACCTGAACAGACAACTCAGACTGAGCAGACAACATCTGAGGTCACTCAAACAACTGCCGGCACTGCTCTTAACGAGCTTATTCTCGGAAAGTGGACAGACAGTGCTAATATGAGCGGCTATGAGTTCTTTGCTGACGGCAGAGTGGAAATGACTTATGTAAACCTTACAGTGCCGATTATAAATGTTCCCGTCAACGGTGTTTCAAAGGGTACCTATGTTCTTCAGGGGGATACACTTACTACAAAGTTTTCAATTTATTCTGCAACTATTGAAAATACATACACTGTTTCTATAACAGACAGCACTCTTTCTATGAGAGATCACGAAGACGGTGAAACAGCAACATATTCAAAAACTTCTTCTTCATCGGTAACGACTACTACCGTGGCTTCTGATACCGGGGTAGTGCTTTCTGATGAAATTGTCGGAGCGTGGATTAATGCTGACGGCTCTGTGAGATACAGACTTAACAGTGACAGCACTGCAGAGATATCCTTTACAGATGCCAATGTTACTTCAATAAGCACATCTGTTCTTAACGGCAAGTACAACGGCATATATCTTACTGATGATACATCAATTATAATTCAGTTTGCAGTAAACGGTAATAAGGTTACTCAGAAATTTGATTTTTCTGTATCCAGAAACACTTTAAGCCTCACTGATGAAACCGGAAGTACTGATTTTTATGTACGTGAAGGAACAGGCTTTGTAGCTTCAGGCGAAAGTGATCTTATAGGTAAATGGACTGACGGTGCTGAAATGAGCGGATATGAGTTCAAAGAAGGCGGCGTAGTTGAAATTATTTACGTTAATTTTACCGTGCCTGTTATTAATATGCCCATCAACGGAACATTCACAGGTTCATATTCTGTAAACGGTAATACAATTACAATCAGTTATTTCATTTACGGTAAATCTGTTGTTGATAATTTTGAGTATTCTATTGCTTCAAATACGCTTTCTCTTAAGTCTGCAGACGGAAATGTATCAACTTATATAAAAAAATAACAGGTGAACGGAAATGACACAGCAGGAAAAAGTATATGAAGCTCTTGACAGCTTAGGAATTGAGTATAAAGTCATACATCATGAAGCTGTATGTACGATTGAAGATATGGATGCTATGGGTATTTTTACTGACGGTGAGGTTTGTAAAAATCTGTTTTTACGAAACGCCAATGGCAAGACTCATTATGTAGTATCTATGCTTAAGGATAAGCATCCTGATATTCAGAAGGATATAAGAAGTCAGCTGGGATGCTCAAGGCTCAGCTTCGGCTCTGACGAAAGACTTATGAAGCATCTCGGACTTGAGCCGGGCGCAGTTTCTCCTTTCGGTATAATTAACGATGAGGAAGCTGATGTCAATGTAGTTCTTGACAGCGAGCTTAAGAATATTGACGGTTATATAGGATTCCATCCTAATGATAACACTGCTTTCTTATGGCTAAGATTCAGTGATCTTGTTAAATTTATCAAGTCAAGAGGAAATGATATTTATTATATAAATATATAAAAATAGGGCTGTTACACTTTTTTGATGTGTAACAGCCTTTCATTTTTTATGCATTTATCAACCGAAAAGAGTACCGAAAATAAAGGTAATGAACATACCGAAAAATTCAATTAACTGTCTGGGAACTCTATCCTCATCAACATTAAGATCGGCAACGGAGGAGCGTTTGTAAAGATCATTTATAAAGCCTGTCCACTCATCACCGTCAACTGCATCGGTAATTGCGTAGATAATCATATGAAGAGAAAGCTCACCGGCAAGCTGAGTATATTTTAAAGGATCGTAATTGGAAGATGTGATATCAATACCGTTTGCCGCTGCATATTCATTGCTTTTCTCAGCAAGCTTCTTTGCAGCACTGATGAATACACGTGCATCATATATCTCGGGATGATCAATAAGGCTTACAGCAATATAAACGGTGTCTTTTCCGTCAGATGTAACTTTTACTGTGTATTTACTGTCAGCAACAATTGCATCTGAAAGCTCTGAAACATGTCTCTTTTCGATAAAAACAAACTTAGAAATAGATTTGGAAATTTCTTCAGGTGTTTTTCCGTCCTCTACAATCTTGTCAGCAAGGTCTCTGTCGAGTTCCACTGTATCGCCCTCGTTTGCAACGAGTGCAGCAACACCTGCTTCGGCAGCTGCAAAAGCCTGCTGATCATTGAGAACATCTGTCTCATCAGTGGCATAGGCGGGAACAGCCATAGTGAGTGCAATAATTAATACTAAAAGAAGTGAAATTGATTTTTTTAACATAGAATATTTCTCCTTTCAATGTTTAACAGAATTATATCACTCTTCAGATGAAAAGTCAAAGGGTCTTAATGTAATATAGTAAAACTTAGTTATTAAAGCTCCTTACCCATATTAACAGTGAATTATGATAAATATTTTCATAAACATCTTTTTTCATCTGCTCTGTGACAGGTCCGTTTTTTCTCATTTTTTCAAGAATTGCTGCCTGAAGTTCTTCAACTGTCATTTCTTCATATGGTTTATCGGGAACAGCAATGGGGATGACAGCAGCTTTTGAAATGGGACTTTTCTCTGTGTTTATAGAGGGATCAGGCTTGGTGTCCTCTTTTTCAGAAAAGTATATTTCTGTTTTAACTGCATTAATTTTTGCTGTATCAATGTCATCGGGTATCCAGATTTCACCTGAGTTCGCTTTTACAGTCAGAATAAGCCTACCATTATCGGCTTCAATTTTATTACCTGAAAGAGCACCATTGTATACCGAATACGAACTTGCAGAGAGATTCATTGTAAAATCTGCATCACCGTTATTAACTGTAATGATTATACTCTGACCGTTGAAATTTCGTGAAAAAGCATATTGTTTATTTGTCAGAAATAGCTCTTTATAATCTCCGTAAGAAAGAGCTTTTAATGATTCTCTGATTTTACCTAATGCAGAAATTATTTTGGTATACGGATTGGTTTCGTATGAATTTTTATATTCAGAGTATGTAAGGGCCGGTCTTAAAGAATCATCGGAGCCGTAGATTTTTTTGCCTTCTATTCCGAATTCAGAGCCATAATAAACTGACGGAATACCCGATAATGTATAAAGCAGTATATGAACCGGTAGAAAATGTCTCTTGTTTATAAGCTTAGTATGGATTCGCTCAACATCGTGATTGTCAACGAAATTATATAATCTTAGTCCGTTACTATGGTTCCTGCTCATTTCATTCAGTCTGTTGACTGTATGAGCAATTTCAAAATAGTTATGATCGTTATGACCTGAATAAAGTGCTTTATGGAGATGATAGTTCGTAACACAATGAAGGGTACCTTCATTTACCCAACGGTTATAGTCACCGTGGATTACTTCACCCATTAGCCAGAAATCAGACTTAACTTCATTTGCGACACTTCTGAGAGTCTGCATATATCCGAAATCAAGGACGTCGGCTGCATCTAGTCGGATGCCGTCTATATCGAATTCCTTTACCCAGAAACGGATAACATCACATATATAATCTCTTACCTGCTGATTATTCTGATTGAGCTTTACAAGAAGATTATATCCTCCCCAGTTTCCGTAAGAAAAACCGTCATTGTATTCATTGTTGCCGTAAAAGTTTACATTGCAGAACCAATCCTTATAAGGTGAACTTTCACGGTTGGCTTTTAAATCTCTGAAAGCAAAGAAATCCCGTCCTGTGTGATTGAACACGCCGTCCAGAACAACTCTTATGCCTGATTTGTGACACTCAGAAACAAAATGCTTCAGATCAGCATTTGTACCGAGTCTGCTATCGAGCTTTTTATAGTCTGTTGTTTCGTATCCGTGACCGACAGATTCGAAAAGCGGACCTATATAAAGAGCATTACAACCTATTTTTCTGATGTGAGAAATCCATGGGATTAAAGAGAGAAGACGTTGCTCGGATGCAGTATAACTGTTGATTTTAGGTGCATCAGTCATACCGAGCGGATATATGTGATAAAAAATAGCTTCATCATACCATGCCATAGGGTACCTCCGGAACGGATAGTTTTTATTTTAAATACTTTCTGTAATTTTCATAGAGCTTTGCTGAATCATGATGACCTGCAAAGGAAGCGGAATCTGGCGGATTCATAATACCAAGATACTGATAACTAAGAATTTTATCAGCATAAGGCGCAACATTTTTAATCTGCCTTTTGATACGTTCAATAGAAGAGGGGATAAGGGCACTTTTGTATACGGCTCCTTCAAAGTCGAAGAGCTCAATATCTGCCCATAATTCTGAACGTCCTGCTTTATCGTGAGCTTTTCTGAGCCGTTCAAATATTTTTTCACTTCTCCATACCGGAGTTTTTTTTACGCCTATTTCATCCTGATAAGCGATAAAGTCAACATCAAGCTCTGCGAGTGTTCTTATATATCGTTCATTTGTAAAAGCAAGATTTGTTCCGTAAGGCGCTATAAGTGTCTTTTTGTCAGGGGTAATATCCTTGCAGAAAGCAGAGCACAGATTTACATAGCTGCTGAAATCCTTTGAAAAACGCAGAATTATACATGTTTCATCGGGGAAATACCATCCGTAAAAGCTTTTGTGATTTCCGTAAAGTGCAGTAAGCTCTCCCATAGCTTTGAAGGAACGGCTTATTATTTCTTTGTCAGTTATGTTTCTGTGAGCTTTTGTCCAGTCACCGTAAAATCCGTTTCCGATGAATACCTTTATACCGCATTCATCAGCCTGTGTAAGAACAGCTTCAATAGGATCATCACAGGGAATGTCTGCAAAGGGAAATACTGAGGATGTGAAATAGCATCTGTCATAAAGGGCAGTAGCCATAATTACTATGTATTCCATACCAAGCTCAGAAATTTCACGCACCTTGTTTTTCCAATCCTCTGTCTCGAATTTATCAAGAGCAGGATTCCAGTATTTGCCTTCAGCTGTATTGTGATGTCTGAACTCAAAAAAAGTTCCGTCAATTTTTCTTATCATAGAATCACTACCTTCAGTTTAAGTTGTTTATGGGCGGCGGATACTTAAGTTCAGTATCAGAGCTATCGCTGAGAGTGCAAGCAGCATTATAAACGGAGCAGTATAGCTGCCTGTTGAAATAAGAAGGTTACTGCTTGCTGTTGCTATAAAGGAAGCTACAAGCAGATTGAAATTTATTACACTGAAGTTTGTCGCAAAATGCTTCTGACCGTAAAAAGCTGAGGTGAATGCAGAACAGACAGTAGGGCAGGAGCCGTAAGAAATTCCGGTAAGGCAAAGACCTGTTATGCACAAAGGTAATGAAGATGTAAGCACTGCAATAAGAGTAACACCTGCAGCAAAAATTGTAACAATATTAGAAGCAAGCATTGTAATACGGCGTCCGGCACTGTCAAACAATGCACCGGTAATAATTCTTCCAAGACCGTTACAGATAGAAAGAACACCGACGAGAGTAGTCGCAAGTGATGCTTCGGCACCTACAGAAAGAACGAGGTCTCTTGCAAAGCTTATAACAGAGTTACCTACAGCTGTAAGGAAAACAAGACATATAAAAGCACGCCAGAATGTAAATCTTCTGATCATTTCAGCTGTTGTGTAGTCTTTGCTTTCAAATTTTTCTTTTATTACAGATTTTTTTCTTTTAACCTCAGGGAATATTATATCTTCAGCGGGACGCTTTAATATTATACCCGTAAGGATAATAACGAGAGCGATTATAATACCGAAGATAATATAAGTTTTGCTCCAGCCGATGCTTTCAATACTGAAAAGATATTCAATTACCTTACCGAGAATCAGTGTGCTTGCACCGAAAGCCATCATAAGGGCTCCTGAGCAAAGTCCTTTTTTGTCAGGGAACCACAGGTTAACAGTGGATATAACGACATTATAGGCGATACCGATGCCGAGTCCTGCAAACAATGCGTAGAAAATATAAAGCAAAGCAATTTTACCTGTGATAAATGCTGTGCCTGTGAATCCTATACCGACAAGTAAGCCTGAAATAATAACAGTAACTCTTGTGCCTATTATTTTGTTAAGCTTACTTCCGACAAAAGCACCGATACAAAAGAAACACATTGTAAGTGTAAAATTCAGAGCAAGTGCTGAATCGTCAAAATTGAATTGAGCCTTCAAAGGCACTTTAAGAATAGACCAGGCATAGATAATACCTGAAAATAACATTGCAAATATACCTATTGCAAGAAAATAGAGTCGATCAGAAAGTTTTTTTGCGGAAAGCATATCAGATTACTCCTTGATGTAATATTGTAAATTTAATTTTTGTACTGTCTGAAAAATTGTACAAAGTGATGTTATATAAATAAAATTATCGCTCACCAACATTAATGTCGGTGAGCAATATTAATTATCAATGATATGAAAGATGAACATTAAGTCCGCTTATAGTGTAAGTGATTGAGTTTTCATCAAGTGCTTTTTTGAATGCTGAAAGCATTGAATAGTCTTTCATTGTGATCATTGCATCAACTCTGAGGTTGCTGTAATTTCCAAGCTTGTTGCCAGGAACGAATCCGGTGCACCACCAGTATGAATCATAAGGTCTTGAGAAGAGCTTTACCCAGCCGTCCTTACCGATTAAACGGTCTTTGTATTCATAGAAGTCCATTGACATTTTAAGCTGATCTTCTTTAGCTGCACAGTCATAGTGCATCATTTCTCTGTCTTTGGGTTTAGTATAAACACCGATTTCTGCACCGTAGAACAAAGCACCGTACTGACCTTTCCAGATCTGAACCATCCAGTCCTTGTTATCATAGTCAAATCTGAGTCTTGCAGTATCAAAGCTTATAAGAGACATAGGAGCAAAGGTGTCATAAAGTGAATTGTATCCGGCTACTCTCTGCCAGGGATCGCTTGCAGTATAGAAGCATTTCTCTGCCGGGTCATAGAGATATCCGAAAAGACCGCTCTGTGAAAAATCTTCATTATAAATGCTTTCATTTTTAATTTCTGTTTCAAAGTGAACAGAAGCTTCTGAAGTATATTCACTGTAAGCTCTTGTGTCATTCTTTTCAACGTAAGCTCTCATTTTATATAAGAAAATATCATTTCCGCTGACAGATTTATCGGTATATGTAGTTTTTGTTGTGGTAGAAATCTGCTTCCAGATCTGCTTTGTTCTGTCAAAACGGTAGATTTCATAGCCTGTAGCGCCTTCGTTTTTATCCCAGGAAAGGCTTACAACTGTGTTATCGGTTGTTACTGCAAAATTTTCGGGAGCCTTTACAAAGATATCTGTTTTTTTAGCCGGAGCAGTTGTAAAAGTAACTGCCTTTGATTTGTAGCCGTAAGAAACACCGTCTATTTCGTGGTATGCAGCTACCTTGTAGCTGTATTCCGTAGCGGGAGAAAGCTTTGTTAATGTATAATCTGTTGATGATGTTGAGCCTACTGCTGTGTATTCACAACGGCCGTTGTCATAAACATAAACAGTATATCCGGTTGCACCGTTACATGCCTTCCAGCTGATATTAGCAGTTGAATCAGTGAAATAGTTTACTGTAAGGTCATAAACTCTTGAAGGCTTGGTTGTAGCTTTTGTTACGTTTGAATACGGTCCGTAGCTATCCATTACAATATTGGTTTTGTAGGCTCTGACTTTATAGTTGAAGGATTTGCTTGATACAACTAATCTGTCTGTGAATTTAAGCTCACTTGTTTTGCCTACATAAATGTAACGATCAAGAGAGGTGAGATATCTGTAAACCTTATATCCGGTTACATCAGCAACCTTATCCCAGGTGAGAACAACTTTATTTGCCTCAACCTCAGAAACCTTTACATTGTTTACTTTGTCAATGGATGCTGCAGAGATAAACACTGTACTTGTGAAAATCATTGTAACGCACAGCAAGGTACATACGACAAATCTGAAAAATCTTTTCATGATAATACTCCTTATGAATGTATTGGTACAACCGTATTCAAGACCGGCTGTATATCTTCTGAATAATATTAAAAACGAGTAAGAAAAAATTATTCTTCAGTTTCTTCCTCTTCATCATCAATTTCAAGAATTACGTCCTGATTGGTAAAGAATTTAATTTTATTGATAGGTACACCGAGAACTCTGTCACAGCTGGCGCTGAGAAGAGACATCATATTTGATTCGATAACTGTATTGATTGTTGCGAAGTCAATAAGTACACGAAGCTGAGATTTGATAAACTCATCGTCCTTATCGTCGAAAAATGAAGCTTCAACTTCTTCAACGGTAACACCTGTGAGTGCCATATCCTGATCGTATATTTTTTTGTTTTTCTGTAAGCACTTCTGAATTATATCAAGCATCTGTTCTCTTTTTCCGCCTTTAAGGGCATTGTTAAGGGAAGTGGACTTCATCTGAAGCTTAAAATTAAGCTTGCAAGATTTAACTACTGCGAGAGAAAGCTTAACAAGATCAGGGTTGATTTTCTCGGGAATAAAAATTTCACCGTCTTTTTTATAAAAATAACTCATTTCAAAGTCTCCTTTACATTTCAATTCAATATATAATACCATATTAATTTAATTTTTGCAATAAAATAGATTTAATTTAT
>JAZRQQ010000042.1:0-19698 GCA_045649935.1 Acutalibacteraceae bacterium
CAAAATCGCTCGGCGCTCCAAGCCGAAAAGCGATTTTGGGAACCGCAAGGTGGCGGCAAAGCCGAGAGGGCCGCAGGTTCGAAGTCTCGGCTCCCGCCTCGGTCGGTGCTTCTGTGCTATGCACAGAGGTGTCCACCGGACACCCGCATCCTGTCGCCTCGACCAATATCAGCAGTAACTGAAAGGTTGCTGCTTTTTTATTTTAAAATAGCAACTGCAAATATATTGAAATTCAGTGTATTGTATGATATAATTTTAAATATACTTCTAATTTCAACGGAGGGATTTATTAATGAAATTTGTTGCAGCAAAATGTCCTAGTTGCGGAGCGGACATTCAGGTTGATGAAAATACCAATAGATGTTTTTGCCAATATTGCGGTTCGCAGATTTTTGTCGAAGAAGCAATTCAAATGATTAAAGGAACCGTTCAAATCGATTTCAAAAATCAGATTGATAATTTCCTTATTCGAGCAAATGAATTTATGGAGCAAAAAAGATATTCTGATGCCGAAATTTATTTCAACAAGGTTTTAGATATAGATGCCACTAACAAAGAAGCAAAAGAAGGTCTTGCTGCAGCAGAAAGTGTTATTACTTCCAATAATATTTTTATTGAAAGAGGCCAGAAAAGACCTGCCGGAGAAGGAAAAACACTTTTGTACATCAATGATCAAAAATATAAAGTAGATTTGGATAATCCCGTAAGCATAATTTTGCCTATAGGAATGCATAGAATTGAATTCAAGCGTGGTATATGTCAGAGTAAGCCTATACTTATTACAATAAAAAACAGATACGATACTTTTAAAATCAGGTTTACGCCAAAGCTATTCACCATTAGTGCCGAATTAATTTAAGATAGAAAACAAGAATATGTTGCCATATGTTGGGAATATATGCAGCCGATTGAAGATCTTCCTGTCGGAATTTCGGTTGAGTTAGTCAGCGGATTTGAAGCTGAAGGCGATATTTTAATTATGAAAAAATGAAAGATAGTAGTATAACGATACCTCTAGCCTTAAATCAAATTGCACTCCTGCGTTAAATATGTGTTAATGGTATCAACTTATGAGTTATATGCCAATATCAGCAGTAACTGAAAGGTTACTGCTTTTCTTCTTTTCTCCCTTATACCGCCGTCACAGTCAATACAGATATATATTGACTGTTATATTTTTTAGTGTTACAATTATAATACACAGTATTTTCAAAAGAAGGTGTAATATATGTCAACTGTAAAGAAAATATTTATGACATTATTCATTATTGCTGTGCTTGCTTTCGGCGTTCAGCAGACAGGAGGAGTTGCCTACGGTGCTTCAAAGTATCTTTCAAAGCCCGTAATCACGGAAACGAAGGATGCATCGGGCAGTATCACTCTGAAATGGAAGGACGACTCCAAAGCTACGCATACAAAAGTTTACAGAAAAGTCAGCTCCGCAGACAAATATACTCTTGTAGCTACCGTAAAAGGCAACAGCTATAAGGATACCTCTGCAAAAATCAACACAACCTACAGATATTATATCAAGTCATCTGTTAAAAAATCCGGTAAAACCGTTTACAGCGCAAACTCCGCATCGGTTAAAGCAACAAAGCGTGTCCCTGCAAAGATAACCGGTGTAAAAGCTTCAGATGAGAACAAGCTCAATTATATGCTTATCAGCTGGAAAAAGGTTTCGGGTGCTGACGGTTATCAGGTTTACAGAAGCACATCAAAAAACGGCACCTACAAGAAAGTGGCTTCTGTTTCGGGAACAAAGTATCAGGATAAGAGTGTAAGCAATTTGTCTACATATTATTACAAGGTGCGTGCATATAACAAAGCAGGAAAGAGCACCTATTACGGAAGCTATTCCTCCGTTATCAAAGCTGCAACCAAAAACGGTCTTTCAAAGCCTGTAATCACGGAAACAAAGGATGCATCGGGCAGTATTACTCTGAAATGGAAGGACGATGCCAAGGCTGCGAATACCCGTATTTACAGAAAGGTCAGCACCGCAGACAAGTATACCCTTTTAGCTACAGTAAGCGGAAACAGCTACAAGGATACCTCTGCAAAAATCAATACATCATATGTATATTACATCAAATCATCTGTCAAAAAATCAGATAAGACTATTTACAGCGGAAACTCCGCATCGGTTAAAGTAACAAAGCGTATCCCTGCAAAGGTCAGCGGTATAAAGATTTCTGATGAGAACAAGCTCAATTATATGCTCATCAGCTGGACGGCAGTTTCAGGTGCAGACGGCTATCAGATTTACAGAAGCACCTCAAAAAACGGCACCTACAAGAAAGTGGCTTCTGTTTCGGGAACAAAGTATCAGGATAAGAGTGTAAGCAGCTTCTCCACATATTATTACAAGGTACGCGCATACAACAAGGCAGACAACACCTCTTATTTCGGAAGCTATTCAACTGTTATCAAGGCTGTTACAAAAAAAGGTATAGAAAAGCCTGAAATCACTTCCCTGAAAAGCTCTTTGGGAAGCATCACCCTGAAGTGGACGCAGGATAAACGTGCAACCAAAAGCTATATCTACAGAAAAGCTCTCAGCGCAGATAAGTACGATCTTCTCGGTACAACAACCGGCACATCATATACAGATAAAACAGTTTCACCCGGCGGCAATTATCTTTATTATGTAAAATCAGGTGCTGTTGTATCGGGCACAGAGTATAACAGTACCAGTACTGCACTTGTTATAACTTACAATTATCCCGTGACAGTTACGAAACTTACGGGTGACACAAGAGATATTGAAGAGCAGATTTATCTCAGCTGGACCTGTCAGCCTGAAGCAGACGGCTATGAGATTTACAGAAGCTCCTCTAAAAAAGGAAAGTACACAAAGATCGGCTCAGTCAAAGACACTTATGCCTACACAGACGAAAATGTAAAGGGCGGTTCCACTTATTACTACAAGGTCAGAGCCTTCAACACCTCCGGCAGTGAATATTTTTATGGTTCTTTCTCCTCTGTATGCAGTGTTACCGCACTTTCATGGGATGTCACTGACGCAACTCTTATTCCCTTAAGCGGCACACCAGGTGTATACTCTTTTGATAAGTACAGCAATCTTTTCGATAACAATGTATTTTCAGAGTGGTGCGTAAGAATGCCCGGCATAGCTGAAGCAATATGGAAATATTCCAAGCCCGTAAGACCGAGAGGCTATGCAATTGTAACCTGTAACGATACAGCAACCTATTCGTCAAGAAACCCGAAGAACTGGTGTCTTTTTGCCTGTAACGCTACTGAGGAGCCTACATCTGATTATCCGGGTTGGATTCCCCTTGATACCGTAGTCAATGATACCGTGCTTCAGGGTGTGAACACCAAAAGATACGAATTTGAAATCAAGGATCCGGGACAGAAATTCCAGTATTATATGTTCTGTATACTCGACAGCAAGGGTGCAATCTATGCGCAGCTTTCCGAATTTGATCTGGACTATTACGGCAAAGAGAAAAACACCTCTTCAGAAAACACAGGTACGAATACAGATAACAACAGCTCCTCCCAGGGTGGCGGAAATGTTGTAACAGGTTTGGTGGCAATACAGAACGGTGCAACCTATAATATTTATGTAGGTGATACTGTCAGCTTTATGAACACCATACAGCCGCAAAGCTATTTTTACACATACTTATTCACTCCCACTTCAGAGGATACCTCAGCAGTGACTACCGCCCATGAAACTAATGTATCTTACTTTGATGTGACAGGTGTAAAGCCGGGTACTGTCGAATTCAAGGCAACTCTTATGTACACCGATCCTAAAATCTATAAGACATTCACCTTCGATTCCACATTTACGGTCAATGTTGTTGAAAAGGGTGCAAATGTGCAGGGCGGGTCATCTGCAGGCACTATACCTGAGCCGGATAAGACTTGTATAAACTGCAAGGGCGACGGCAAGGTTGTCTGCGAAAGTTGCAACGGAGTCGGAAGGTATTACGATAACTACAACAATGAATGGAGACCTTGTGTCGGACTTCATTGCAACAACGGATATGAAGATTGTCCCCACTGCTGAATAAAACTCATATAAGATATTTTTACCCCTGAGCAGACAGCATCTGCTCAGGGGTGTTTTGACCTTTACTGCACTTTTTCAATTTACATATAGACTTAAGCCTAAATTAATGGTATAATAAATCAGCTTAAAATCAAACATTCAACAGGAAGTGATTATTATGAATAACAACTCAAAAAAAGGCAATCCCCTTGCCCTTTTACCTATCGGCATATTCCTCATTATATATCTGGGACTCGGTATTGTCTTTGAATATGTAATGAAAATACCTATGGGATTTTATAATATTCCCATTGTAATTGCCTTTATGGTAGCAATCCTTGTTGCCTGCCTTCAGAACAGAAAGGTAAAATTTGACGAAAAGTTAGAGATTATGGGACAGGGTGTAAGTGACAAGAACATTATCACCATGCTTCTTATTTTCCTTACAGCAGGTGCTTTCGTAGGTGTTGTCGGAAGAAGCTCCGCACAAAGTGTTGCTTATTTCCTGCTCGATATAATTCCTACAGACTTTGCCGTTGTTGTTCTTTTTGTCGTAGCCTGCTTTGTTTCAACAGCAATGGGAACCTCTGTAGGCACAATCACGCTTATTACTCCTATTGCCGTTGAGGTTGCCCAGGCTTCAAGCTATGATGTTGCTCTGTGTGTAGGCTCTGTTGTAGGCGGTGCAATGTTCGGTGATAACCTTTCCTTTATTTCAGATACTACCATAGCTGCCTGCAACGGTCAGGGCTGTGCTATGAAGGATAAATTCAAAGGCAATTTCTTTATTGCTCTTCCCGCAGCAGTAATCACTGCAGTTATTATTCTTGCTCTGACACTCGGCCATGATGCAGCACCTATTGAAGAAAACTACAACCTTATTCATATTATCCCCTATGTTCTCGTTCTTCTCGGCGGTATTGCAGGTATCAACGTCTTTACCGTTCTGATTGCCGGTATCGTTTCGGGCGCAGTTATTATGCTTGCTACGGGACAGACTGCACCTACAGATATTCTTGCAAATATGGGCAGCGGTGCCTCAGGTATGTTCGAAACAGGCTTTGTTGCTATCCTTGTTGCTGCACTCTGCAGTCTTGTCCGTGTTTACGGCGGATTCGATGCTCTTCTGAGCTTTATCAGAAAGATGTTCAAAGGTAAAAAAGGCGGTCAGCTTGGCGTAGGCTTTCTCGTAGGCGCTATGGATATTGCCACAGCCAACAACACGGTTGCTATCGTTATGGCTAACCCTATTGCAAAGGATATGAGTGACGAATACGGTATCGCACCTCAGAGAACAGCTTGTCTTCTCGATACATTCTCCTGTATTTTCCAGGGCATTATCCCCTACGGTGCACAGATGCTTGTTGCTATTTCTGCTGCAGCAGAAATGGGACACAATATATCAGCCTTTGATATTATGGAGTATCTCTTTTATCCCTATCTGCTTCTTGTGTGCTCACTTGCAGCAATCTTCTTTACAAAGAAAAAATAAAATTACTGATACTTATCAGCTGTCAATTTTTTCGGCAGTATGTGGCTGTTCTTTTTTCAGGAACAGCCTTTTTTATTGTAAAAGCTTTTTCCTTGTGCTATAATGAAATCAATGTATAAAAGGAGACGATTTTATGAAGAATTTTATGAACAAGCTTAAATCCGTTCCTGCACTTGCGATATTTCTTATACTTGACATTGCAGCTGCATTACTCTTCTATGCCTGCAGACCTACCTGGGTATTTGTGGGTGTTACCGTAGGCTTCAGTGCTTTCCCCTTACTGCTTCTCGGTCTTTTCAGTCTGCTGGCAGTTATTTCAGCCGTGCTTACAGCACTGAAAATCTATAAGGGCAGCTCTGTCACAGATAAAAAAGCTTACAGTGCCGTTCTTATAACTGATGCTGTTTTATCTGTTATTGCTTTCATTGTTGCAATAGCTTTTTCTGCAGGGCATATTGCTGACGAATCAAGAGAGGTATATCTTCTTTATCTGAAGGAAAGCTTCCCGGTGGCCTCTGTAATTATCATTACAGGCTTTCTTGCTCTTTTCTTCCCTGCCCTTAACTGCAAAGCTAAAAAAGCTGTTTCTGCATTTGTCCTTTCTTTTGTAACTGTTCTCGGTGTGTGCAATTTTGTACCTCTCACCCCCTATAAAATAACCTCTGTACCTATGGTTATAGATAACGGTGAAGGCTACAGCATAGTTTTCTCCACAAGCGGATACGGCACAGGCTATATTGAATATACATATGAAGGCAAGGATTATAAGGTATATGATCAGACGGGAGGAAGACTTAATGCCGACGGCAGAATCCACAGTATGTCTGTTCCTTATGAACACCTTCAGAACAACAGCTATAAGGTCGGCTCAGTACGTATTATTGAACAGTACAGCTACGGCAGCAGATCGGGCAAGGAGGTTGTTTCCGATGAATACACCTTCAGCTACAAGGGTGGCGCTGACCGTACCTTCCTTGTAATTTCCGACTGGCACACGATGCTTGATGAGGCTTACGATGCAATCAGCTATCTCGGTGATTATGACAGCGTAATCCTTCTCGGAGACTCATCTCCCGGCGTTGACTTTGAAGATCAGATTATACGCAACGTTATACAGTTCGGCGGTCAGGTTTCAGGCGGCACAAAGCCCGTTCTCTATGTAAGAGGTAACCACGAAACAAGAGGCGCTTATGCAGGTGAGCTTATGACTGCCCTCGGTCTTGAAAGCTTTTACTATAAAAGTGAAACAGACCCCTACACCTTTATCGTTCTCGACAGCGGTGAGGATAAGGACGATTCACACATTGAATACGGCGGTATGACCGACTATAACACCTCAAGAGCTGAAATGATAAAATGGCTCGAAGGCACGAAAGCAGAAAATAAAAAAGTTATCACACTCTCTCACTCCTGGGAGATAAGTGACGTAGAAGAAGATCTCTCCCTTGCAGGCTGGGATGAAATTGACCGTATCGGTACAAGACTTATTATTTCCGGTCATACTCATCAGTGCCGTCTTATCGGTAAGGGAAGTGAGAAGGAAGAAAAAATCTTCTCTGATCATTCAGATATTATCGGTTATATGGACGGCGGTAAAAGCGGTGATATTTACACTGCATCAAAGCTGACACTTTCCGACGACGGTTTTGAGCTTACAGCTTATAACAACCTCGGAGAAAAGGTGTTCGGTGACTCCTTCGGCTGGTAATCCTATGGCAAGAATAACAACAGAACACGGCAGAGGAAGAGAATTCGTTTTTGAAGGCCCTGCAAGAAATATTTCAGTTATAGCCGATTTGTTTTCATTCTTTATTTTTTCCGCCAAGGGCAGATACAATCATTCTTCCCGCTGCTGTGCAGATCATACGGTAAGACTTTACAAGGATAAGATGGAAATCTGCAAATTTTCGGAATACCGTGACAAGTTCAGACTTTACAGCTACGAAGAAATCCTCTCTGTGAAAAAAGGCTTTAAGATATTCAAGGTTCCCCTTCTTATAGCAGCTACTGTTGTAGCTTTTTCAATCGTAGCTGAGTTTCCCTGGTTTCTCCTCGGAACCCTGCCCTTTATTCTTACCTGCTTCAGCAGATGCATTACCATAAAACTGAAAAACCACAGAGTAATAAAAATACCATATTACATTTCAACCCATTCGGAAATGGCTGATATGGTAATCGGAAATTTTCTCTGAAAAAGTAAAGCACAGAAACGGTACAGAAGCCGGATCTGTGCTTTTTCCTTTTATATTCTCACCTGATTTTTCTGATTTCATCATATTTTTTCAGCCGTAACCCCTTTAACCCGTTGTGCTTTCCTTTAAATTGTGGTATATTCTATTGGTAAACAAAACGAAAAAGCTTCAAGGAGAATATTTATGAACGACTACATAAATCCCTTTATCCCCGAACGCGCTGACCCATATATCACAAAGGGTGAAGGCTGTTATTATTTTACTGCCTCCTACCCTGCTGTAAAGGATGCCGACCACGGCTACGACAGAATCATTTTAAGAAAAAGCAAGACCGTAAAAGGACTCTCTGAAGCTGAAGAAAAAACGGTATGGACGGCTCACAGAGAAGGTATAATGGCAAAGCATATCTGGGCACCGGAAATACATAATATTACAGGTAAATGGTACATTTTCTTTGCTGCCGGTGACAGTGACAACATCTGGAATATCCGTCCCTATGTTCTGCGCTGTAAGGGTAACGACCCCTATAATGACGAATGGGAAGAAATGGGAAGGATGCAGGCCGCCGACACAGACGGAGACACCTTTACCTCCTTCTCTCTTGATATGACCTACTTTGAGCATAAGGGCAGACACTTCCTTATATGGGCTGAATCCCGTCCCGACTCTTCACTTTTTCTCAGTGAAATCAACCCCGATGAGCCCTGGAAACTGATAAAAAAGCCTGTACTTTTAACAAAGCCCGAATACGCCTGGGAAATTATAAGATTCAGAGTCAATGAAGGTCCCGCTGTACTCAAGTACAAAGATAAGGTTATCGTATTCTTCTCAGCCTCCGGAACGGGTGAAGAATACTGTATGGGTATGGTATATATGGACGAAAACTCAGAGCCTATGGAAAAAGAAAGCTGGACCAAAAGAGATACTCCTGTCCTTTCGACCTCTGACCTTACAGGCGAAGCAGGTCCGGGACACAACAGCTTTGTCACCGACGAAGAGGGACGACAGCTTATCATATACCACGCAAGACCCGAGTCACATTTCCGCAAAGAATGTGGCACATATGATGATGAGCCTCTTTATGACCCTTGCCGACATGCAAGAATACGTTATGTAACCTTTGACGAAAACAATCTGCCAATAATTGAGGTGTAAAAAATGAACGAAAAATATCTTATTGTAGGTGCCGGCAGAAGCGGTATCTGCTGTGCACAGATGCTTATGAAGCTGAATAAAGACTTTGTTATCTATGACGGCAACAAGGACCTTGACACAAAAACCGTCTGTGAAAAAATCGGTTGTGAAAAAGCAGAGTTTATTCTCGGTGAAATTGACAGCAGTGATCTTGAGTGTATATCTGTATGCGTCGTAAGTCCCGGTGTGCCTCTCGACAACCCCGTCCTTGTAAAGGCTCAGGAAAACAATATTCCTCTCTGGAGTGAAATTGAGCTTGCTTACCTTTACGATAAAGGACAGATTATTGCTATTACCGGTACCAACGGAAAAACCACCACAACCTCTCTTGTTTATGAAATTGTAAAAAGCCACAACGAAAACACCCTTCTTGTAGGCAATATAGAAATTCCCTATACAGGTCTTGCCCTGAGTTCATCAGAGAACGGTGCAACCGTTGCTGAAATCAGCTCATTCCAGCTTGAAACAATGATTACCTTCAAGCCGAAGGTATCCTCCATTCTCAACATCACGCCCGACCATCTTGACCGTCACGGAACAATGGAGAACTATATAAATCTTAAAAAGTCCATAGCAAAAAATCAGGACGGAAACGATTTCTGCGTTCTCAATTACGACGATGAAATTCTGCGTGAGTTCGGAAAAGCAGTCAGTTGCAAGGCACTCTGGTTCTCTGCAAAGGAAGAGCTTTCCGACGGTCTGTTCTATAAGGACGGAACAGTTTACAAGGCTGAGAACGGAAATATCTGTCCCTACATAACCGAAAAAGATACAAGCCTTGTAGGTGTACACAACTTTGAAAATATAATGGCTGCCGTACTAATGACCTCTGCCTTCGGAGTACCCGATGAAACAATCAAGGCAGCAATCAGACGCTTCAGAGCTGTTGAGCACAGAATCGAATATGTAACCGAAAAGAACGGCGTAAAATACTACAACGACTCCAAGGGCACCAACACCGACGCAGCAATCAAGGCTATTGACGCAATGCCCTCCACAACCGTTCTTATTGCGGGCGGATACGATAAAAAGAGTGATTATGCCGAATGGGTAAGTCACTTCCCCGGTAAAGTAAGAAAGCTTGTTCTTATCGGTCAGACAAGAGAAAATATTGCCGCTGCCTGTGAGAGCGCCGGTTTTACCGATTACGTTTTTGCAGACAGTCTTGAAGAGGCTGTTGACATTACAGTAAAGGAAGCAAAGCCCGGTGATTACTGCCTTCTCTCCCCCGCCTGCGCTTCATGGGGTATGTTCAGAAGCTACCAGCAGCGAGGCGATTTATTCAAGGAACTTGTAAATAAAATATAACAGTAAAGCTCCCGATTTCCTCAGCAAGCTGACAGACTGCCGAGAATGGTGCAAAATGATGCTTTCTTCACCCCGAAGGCGTACAAAGGTACTCCGAGAGGGTGAAAAAACATCAAATATGCAAGAAAAATGGACACAGTTCGATGCTGTGTCCATTTTTAGCTATCATCTTAAATTCACTTAAAGTTGATATTTTTTTATTATATTTTACTTGCATATGTTTTTGTGCCTTTATCGACAGTCTGAAGCTCCCGATTTCTTCTCGGGAGCTTGTTTTATTCTTCCATCTGCTTACTGAGAAAGCCTGCTGCCACCTGAGTCAGCTTTACATCTACCGCACCGGGAGTCTTTTTACTCTCATCACAGAGAAGAGCTACAGCACCGAGAATATCTCCTCCGCCGATAATAGGGCTCATAACGGCTATTTCCTTAGGCTGCTCTTCGGAAATTACAACAGTATCCTTATCCGTACCCAGCACAAAGCCGCTTCTTCTCTCCATATAGCTTTCAAGCATAGGTGAAAGCCTTTTGCCTACTATATCCTTTTTCGGTATTCCCGCCGCAGCTACAATATGATCTCTGTCACAGATAACAGCGGCAAGACCCGTTGTACGGCTCAGAACATCGGCATATTGCTTTGTATCGGCACCGAGCTCTCCTATGGGTGAATATTTTTTGAAGATTACCTCTCCGTCAGACTGTGTATAGATTTCAAGAGGGTCTCCCTCTCTTATTCTCATAGTTCTTCTGATTTCTTTAGGTATGACAACTCTGCCAAGGTCGTCTATCCGGCGGACAATGCCTGTTGCTTCCATATATCTTTCTCTCCTTATTTACATTGCGTAGGGGCGCGCGCCCCCGACTGCCCGTTTAATTTTGCATAAACCCTGCGGGACGTCGAAGGCGCCGTCCCCTACAACAAAATTTTCAAATTGTGTTGTTAGTATTTGTTAATGGCGGGGATTTATACCGGATTGATTTGCTTTTTTGCTGTCAGCATAGTATAATTAATCATATATTTCCATCTCATTCAGAAGGGATAAGATTTGTTTGAATATTGATTACCGCATAACAAAAGACAGTAATAATATACTGAATATTATTACCGTTGTAATTGAAAATCAGTCAGGTATTCGTCCGACGAACAGCAACAGACTTTCTTTTATGAAGGATATTATATCTGAAAACAAAGTTTCTGATATTATTCTTTTTCCTGCAGGATATTTTGAGCTTGGCAAACAAAGTAAGAGTAAAATTATTGAATTGTGTGAAAAAATCAGTCTTTGCCTTAAAGAAGCCGAAAGCTCGTCAGTCATTTGTGCAGGTATTGACTGCGATGACGGAAGAGATCAGCTTGCTGTAGCGGTAAATAAAGCTGAGATTCTTGCAATAGGTCGTAAATTTTATCCGACAAGCGCTGAAAAAGAATTTGTCAGAAAAGCTCCTTCATTTAATTGTCCGGAAATGGGATATCCGAGAATATTTAATTTAAAAAGCAAAAAAATATACCTTGCTGTTTGCTATGATGTTTTTGGCATCAGGCATTGTACTTCACCTGATTCTGATATTGACGCAACTCTTGTGTTGGCTCATCAGTTCCGGAAACGCGGAGAAGGATCTTCCGGAGATGTAGATTTTGCCAGAAAAGGTTTTGCCGGTGCTTCTCAGCATTGGATGTGTCCTGTTTTCGGGACGGCAGTTTTCTTTTGCAGAAGCATACCTGAGAATTGGCCGACGGGCGTTTTATGGACAGATAAGAATTCTGATGTCCGACATTTTAAATACAGCAAAAATGAGTTATTATGGAATGATTGCTTCAGAATAAACGGCAAAAAAGAAAATGCTTTGATTTATAAATATACTTCAGAATAAATATTAACCAAAAAGTGCAGAGAACTTACGATAACGTAATCTCTGCACCTTTTTATATTATAATTCTGCTACAGCTGCTCTGAGCTGTGCCATAGCTTTTTCAACAACAGACTTCGGACAGGCAAGAACTATTCTCTGGAACTGACCTGCCATTGAGCCGAAGATATCACCGGCATCAAGCCAGAGCTTTGCCTTATTGATAATCATATCATTAAGCTCATCTCTTGTAAGACCGAGCTGTGTAAAATCAAGCCAGGCAAAATATGTTCCGTCAGGCTCAACAAGCTTTACTGCAGGGATATTTTCCTTAAGGAATTCACGCACATAGCTGAGGTTGTCACCTATATATGCCTTACACTGCTCAAACCACTCTCTGCCGCCCTCATAGGCTGCTCTGCAGGCTACAAGACCTAAATTATTGGAAACGGTAAAGCCCGCACCTGCAAGCTCTGCCATAAACTTTTCTCTTATTTCTGCACCGGGGATGAAAATGTTTGAAATCTGAAGACCTGCAATATTGAAGGTCTTGCTGGGTGCAGTACATACGATAACATTGTCTGCCATTTCGGGCACTGCCACAGGGAACATAGTGTGCTTATGACCCTCATAGGTAAAGTCACAGTGAATTTCGTCAGCAATAATATTTACGCCGTGCTTTTTGCAGATTGCACCAAGCTTCTTAAGCTCTTCTTCAGTCCATACTCTGCATACGGGATTGTGAGGACTGCAGAAAATGAAGAGCTTTACGTCGTTTTCGATAATCTTCTTTTCAAAATCCTCAAAGTCGATTTCATATCTGCCGTCCTTATAGATAAGCGGATTTTCAATAAGCTTTCTGCCATTGGAATTAATAACATTGAAGAACGGATAGTATACGGGAGGCTGAATAATAACAGCATCACCCTTTTCCGTCAGAGCTCTTACACCCATAGCAAGAGCAAAAACAACACCGGGAGTTTTTACAAGCCACTCTTCCTTAGTCTCCCATCCGAAATATTCTCTGAACCACTTGGCTATGGTTTCATAGTAATCACTTTTAACATCGCTGTAACCGAAAATACCGTGATCCACACTCTTCTGAAGGGCAGATATTACCGAATCGGGCACACGGAAATCCATATCGGCAATCCACATTGAAAGTGCATCCTCAGGAATTTCCTTTTCCTTTGCAAAATCGTGCTTCAGACTGTTGGTATTTCTGCGGTCAATAATTTTATCAAAACTGCTCATTTGCTTTTCTCCTTTATTTTTTCTGCACCTTAAGTTTATCACCCGACGGACCTAAAGTCAACGAAAAATCAGTAAAACAGCTATAACTATTTTTCAAAATAAAAAGAGGGAAAGTTCCCTCTTTTTTTCATCAATGTGTTTTCCAGTTTTTGATACCGTTACCCCATTCGAGAATATAAATATCAACATTTCTTCTTCCGAATGTCATACAGTCCCTGTAGGAATGCATATAAAGGTCAACAACCGTAGAGCTGTTATAAATGAATCCGCCCGTATCACTTGCAATGCAGTATCCGTAATTCCATTTTCCGTCAGAAGAAACTATGTACATCTTTGTTCCGTAAGGAATCTCTCTCGGGTCAACGGCAACACGTCCGGGCTTTGCAGGTGCGCCTGTTGATGTAGTACCGCCGCCGCAGTAAGCTGTTGCCTTACCGGTAATAACCTTCTTGTAATTGACAGGTCTTCCGTTTTTATTCAGCGGAATTTCAAAAGGCGGTTTCATTTCAGAAATAACCCTTCCCGATTTCACCGAAGCACCCGTAAAGCCGTATGACCTTACCTTTGTACCTCTTACAATAATCTGTGTAACGGGCTCTTTCACAACCTCTGTGCTGATAACCTCACTGTCCGTAAGCTCACCGTTGACATAGGTATTTCTGCATTCGTTACGATTTTTACCCTTTACGCCTCTTACCTTGACCTTTTTCTGATCCTCATACATAGAATCATCATATTCTGTTTTTGTTTCGTAATCGGTTTTAACGGTTTTACTTTCAATTTTATATTCGATACGGTCAATTTCAATGGTAGTCTTCTTCTTTATCTTTTTGGTCAGATCCTTTGAAACCGTGTCGTTTTCACCTAAGCTGATACCGGCCTTCTGAAGCAGCTGACCTACGGTACCGCCCGTAACATTAAGCACCTTTTCCTCACCGTCAACAGAAACAGTTACGGGAAATGCTCTTGTTATTTCAACTGTAAGGTCTGAGGTAATACCGGTCTCTGTGTTGTAATTGGTACGGTCTCCGTCCTCAAGAGTGATTCCCGCCTTGTTAAGAGCAGACTGAACTGTACCCGCAACATTTACCGTAGCAACAAGCTTCTTGCCGTCATAGACGGTAACATCATGGGGTTCGGCAAGGATTATGACACTTTTACCTAGTCCCTTATCGAAATAATCAAGAACAAGCTCGTTTTCTCCGTCAACGGTCAGACCTGCCTTTTCCACTATCTCATATGGATCGTCAGAAAGAGAGAATACGCTGTACTCTACATTGTCGCAGAAAACCGAAGTATAATTCATATCCGAATTTGCCACTGCCGTACCTGCACAGACAGCGATTATTAAGATAACAGCAAAAATAAGCTTTGTCTTGCTCATACGTCTTATGCCTGCCGTAGCATTGATAAATCTCATTTTATACATAAAAGACACCTGCCTTCCTGTAATTTGATTAAAGCAAAATCGCCGTTAATTATACATTTCATCAACGTTTTTGTCAAATTTATAATAATTTTTTCTTTGGTCAATAAGCATAAAAAAGTCTTTATTTTTTTGTACAGAGAAAACATATACGCCCTGAAAAAACAGTAAAAACGGGAATTTCTTTCCCGTAAACCTCAGATTCTTTCGTCAAAAAGACTAAAAATATCAATCTGCTCTTGTAATTGTATGTTTTGCAACAAACTCATCCAAACTGTTGCATAAATTATTTCTGATAACTCTTGACAAAAGGAATTTTCTTCTCTAAGATATTATATAGCGGTTCCGCAAACCCGCTGAAAAACCTGATACTGTCACAGAAGCTGTGATATTTTTTGCTGCTGATTTTCTCTTTACGGAGAAGATACGGCAGCTTTTTGTTTTTTTACGGAAAGGAGAATTTTATTGAGTAAAAACTATCTTATTTACCCATGTAAAACTATGCGTATTACTCAGTCCTACACGGGTAAAGCCTCACATCTGCCGCACACCTCGGGTAGTCCTGCAGACTATCCTATTGATGAAGGCTGCAGTGATACGGGCAGGGATTACTGCTACTGTCCCTGCGATAAAATGAAGGTCATACGCATTTACG
Organism: Acutalibacteraceae bacterium; assembly: GCA_045649935.1. Taxonomy (GTDB): domain Bacteria; phylum Bacillota; class Clostridia; order Oscillospirales; family Acutalibacteraceae; genus UBA6857. Next base: position 15,397 of record JAZRQQ010000042.1, read on the forward strand.
GTGTCGGTGCATCAGGCACAAATACAATCTGGCTTCAGAGCACCTCAAGGGTATACTTTGCCGACGGCACAAGTGATTATTTCACAATGCTTATAACTCACCCCGATGACAGCTGTCTCAGGAAGCTTAAAGTCGGTCAGACCTTTAAAAGAAAGGAAAAAATATGCTATGAGGGAAAAGACGGCGCCTCAGCCTACCATTTTCATTTCAGCGGTGGGAAAGGAAAGGTAAAGGGGAACGGCTGGATAAAAAACAGCAAAGGCAAATGGGTGCTCATAACCAAAAAAGGCGCTGAAAAGCCTGAAAAATTGTTTTTTGTCGACACACAGTTCACCGAAATAAAAAGCACTCAGATGCTTCTCTTCAGAGAGCTTCCCTTATACACTCCGGGTACATATACTGTAACAGCACAGGAGCTGAACATCAGAAAAGGTCCCGGCACAAGCTACGGTAAGGTAGCCTTCAGAAATCTTGATACCGAAGAAAAAAATAAGCTTTTAAAGCTCAGGGGTAAGGGCTTTAAAAAGAGCTGTTTTGTAAAAGGTATGTCCGTAAGCATAATCAGCACCGAGGATAACTGGGGCAGATGTGCTTCGGGATGGATATGTCTTGACTACTGTAAAAAGGTGTGATTATGATGAGTGATACAGTGATAGTAGCAATTATAAGTCTCTTCGGTACCCTTGGCGGAAGTCTTATCGGTGTCCTTGCGTCGAATAAGCTTACCAACTACCGTATAGAGCAGCTTGAAAAAAAGGTTGAGCTGCATAACAATCTTGTCGAACGGACATACCGTCTTGAAGAAGAAAGAGAAGTTGAAAAAGAAAAGCTCAAGGTTGTAAATCACCGTCTTGATGACCTTGAAGCCTTTCATAAGCCACAGAGAATATAACTTAGGAGGAAGATATTATGAGTATTGATTACACAGAAATTATCAGCGGAATTATAACAGTCTTATCTGCCGTTGTCACAACCTTTCTTATCCCGTATCTGAAAGAAAAGCTTTCTCAGGAAAAGCTGCAGAAGCTTAATTACTGGGTGAAGATTGCCTGTCAGGCAGCAGAACAGATTTACGGCAGTAAAACAGGAAAGCAGAAAAAAGAATATGTAGTTTCTTTTTTGCTGTCAAAAGGAATTGTTGTCGACATTGATGAGGTAACAGCCCTTATTGAAAGCGAGGTATACAAGCTGACAGCAGAAAAATAATATTGAAGGGGCATCCCTCAGGATGCCCCTTTGTATATTATTTCTTTCTCCATGTTGACGGAGAGAGTGTAAGAATAATCGGATAGATTTCAAGTCTTCCCAGAAGCATAGCAAAAGAAAGACATACCTTTGAGAATGCCGAAAACTCCGCAAAGCTTCCCATAGGACCGGCAAAGCCGACACCGGGGCCGATATTATTGAAGCAGGATGTAACTGCCACAACAGTAGTCTCAATATCAAAGCCGTTAAAGCCTATAATAAAAATAAACATAACATAAAGTATAGCATATACAATAATATATGAGCTTACGGAAGAAAGTGTAGCCTGGTCAAGGGGCTTTCCCTCAAAGCGGCTCACCTTGACACTTCTCGGATGAAGCATCCTGAGTAATTCATTCTTCACTATTTTGAAAAGCATCATTATTCTTCCTATTTTAAGTCCGCCGGCTGTAGAGCCCGCGCAGCCACCGACAAACATAAGAAGGAAAATAATAACCTTAGAGAAATTGGGCCAGAGATTGAAGTCCGCCGTTGCATAACCTGTTGTTGTTATAATTGATGCTGTCTGGAATACGGCAAGTCTTATTGTTTCACCGATGTTTTCATATAAATTATAAATGTTGACCGATAAGAGAAGTGCCACTGTGCAGACAACACCTAAATAAACTCTGAGCTCTGAGCTTTTGACTACATCCTTTACTTTTCCGAGAAGAATCAGATAGTAAAGATTAAAATTCACGCCGAAAAGAAGCATAAAAGCGGTAATAACCCACTGAGAATAAGCACTGTATTCCGAAACACCTGTTCCTTTTATTCCGAAGCCGCCTGTACCCGCTGTACCGAAGGAGTGTACACAGGCTTCAAAGAAATTCATTTCTCCAAGAGCAAGGAAAACAATTTCTATTAAAGTAAGTGCAATGTAAATAATATAAAGAATACGTGCGGTCTGCTTCATCTTAGGCACAATTTTGCCTACAACAGGACCGGGCACCTCTGCTCTGAGAATGTGAATAGAACGGTCTGAGAGTGACGGGATAATCGCCATAATGAAAACAAGCACACCCATACCGCCGATCCAGTGAGTAAAGGAACGCCAGAAAAGAAGTCCCTTGCTCATAGATTCCACGTCTGTAAGAATTGAAGAGCCTGTTGTTGTAAAGCCGCTTACGGTTTCAAAGAAAGCATCAACAAAAGAGGGAATCTCTCCGCTGATATAAAAGGGTAATGCACCGGCAAGTGACAAAGCAAACCAGCAAAGAGCAGTAATTACAAAGCCTTCTTTTGCATAAATAACCTTAAAGCCCGGCCTGAATATTTTTGTAAGAAGAAAACCGCCGATAAGAGCTGTTGCAATGGAAATAGCAAAGCTTACAGCAACTGCTTCCTTATATATCAAAGCCGTAATAAGGGGCAGAGACATCAGAATACCTTCAAGCATCAGTGCCTTGCCGACTATATATAACACCATTCGTCTGTTCATTGCGGTCACCTTATAATATCTGACAGATCGCCGAGTCTGTATGCTGCAGAAGCAAGGACAATAACTCTGTCGCCTTCGTTTATGGTATCATCACCGGTGGGAATGATAGGTGTTTTTCTTTCACGGATAATACCCGCAATAAGAATACCTAATTTGATGTTCAGATTTTTAATGGGCACGCCGATAATCTTTGAGTCATTCTTTACGTTGAACTCAATAGCTTCAGCCTTGCTGTCCATAAACTTATAAAGAGTTTCAATATTGCTGCCCGTTGAATTTTCAAGAGCTCTTGCATAACGGATAATAATATCAGCTGTAATCTGCTTGGTTGAAAATACGCAATCAAGCCCAAGCTTTTCAGCCATTTTTGTAAGCTCGTTGCTGTTGACCTTCGAAATAACCTTAGATACATCGAACTCAGAAGCAAAAAGAGAAGTAAGTATATTCTCCTCATCCATACCGGTAAGGGCAACAAAGGCATCTATTGAACGAAGACCTTCTTCCATAAGCAGATCGTGATGTGATCCGTCACCGTTTATTATAGTGGTCTTGGGCAGAATTTCACTTAACAATAAGCAACGCTCTCTGCTTTTCTCAATAATTTTCACATTTGTTCCCGATGCAGAGAGAATCTTTGCAAGATAAAAAGCCGTTTTGCTTCCGCCCAGAATAATAACATCTCTGACAGCCTTTTTCATCATATCAAGACTTTTAAGAAGCTTCTGCATATCTGTAGGCGACGCAATAATACTTACAACGTCTCCCTCACAAAGCTCAAAATTACCGTCAGGAATGTGAAGCTCATCTTTTCTAAGAACAGCACCGATAAGGAAATTCTGCTTCTGCTTGTCTCTTATCTTACTGATTTTCTTGCCGACAAGCTCAGAATCCTTTTTAAGTCTTACTTCAATCATTTCAAGATTGCGCCTTGAAAAATATTCAACCTTGAAGGCAGAAGGAATCTTCAGAAGATTATGAAGCTCCTGCGCCAGCATAAGCTCAGGGTTAATTGACATAGAAAGGTTCAACTGCTGACGCATAAAGGAAAGCGAGCGGTCATTGTATTCGGGATTTCTTATTCTTGCAACGGTATGCTTTGCGCCCATTTTCTTGGCAAGGAAGCAGGAAAGCATATTCAGCTCATCAGAGCCTGTTACTGCGACGAGAATATCACAAGCAGCCACTCTTGCTTCTTCAAGACTTTCACAGTCAGAACCGTTGCCGCAGATACCCATTGCATCATAAGTATTGGTAATCTCACTGATTACGTTGGGATTTGTATCCATAGCTGTGACATCATGCCCTTCATTGATAAGAGCAGAAACAACAGCAGTACCTATTTTGCCGCAACCCACAACAATAATATTCATATTAAAAGACCTTACGTTTTTTGAAAACGCACCTTTCTTTTATAATATATGAAAACAATTGTACTCCTTTTCCCGTGATTTTTCAATAGTAATATTCAACATAAAGAAAAAACAGTAATTTAGGCAGAAACATTCTGATTTCAGAAAAAAAATAGTTACCCCCCGGCTTAGCCGGGGGTTCTTCATATGCGGGCATAGCCCTATGTTACTGGCATCGCCTCAAGGCGTACCCTACGACTACCAAAT
>JAZRQQ010000043.1:0-17319 GCA_045649935.1 Acutalibacteraceae bacterium
CCTTCCAGATTGACGGCAACTTCGGCTTTACTGCAGGTGTATGTGAAATGCTTCTTCAGAGTCACGGAAAATATATTCATATTCTTCCTGCTCTTCCTTCCTCCTGGCAGGACGGTGAAATCAGCGGACTTATGGCAAGAGGTAACTTTGAGCTTTCAATGAAATGGGAAAAGGGCAGACTTAAAGCCGCAACTGTAAAATCAAATTGCGGCGGAGAATGTGCACTCAAATATGACGGCAAGATTATGCTTGTTACTGACGAAGAGGGAAATGAGCTCAGTACAAGCTTTGAAAACGGAGTCACAACCTTTGAAACAGAAAAGGGAAAGACATATAATTTCAGTTAAGCTGATATCATATAAGGAAAACGAATGAGCCTGCACTCATTCGTTTTTTCTTTCACAGTTTTTATGTGTTATCTGAAAAAGATATATTCTGTGTTTTTTATGCCCTTCAAGACTTGACATTTATAAGGGGGTTGTGATATCATCTGTTTATTGCTTTACCACGTTAAGTCGATAAAACGATACTGACGTAAATAAAGAAAGGAAAGGAATTTATTATGACATCACAACTTCTTGCATTTATTTTCTATTTTGTTGTTGTCCTGGGTATTGGCGTATTTTTTATGTTCCAGAACAGAAAGGGAGGAGAAAAGGAATATTTCCTCGGCGGACGTTCAATGGGTCCCTGGGTAACGGCTATGAGCGCTCAGGCTTCAGATATGAGCGGATGGCTTCTTATGGGCTTCCCCGGAAGCATACTTGCTTTCGGTATGGGTCAGGTATGGATAGGCATCGGTCTTGCCCTCGGTACTATTGCAAACTGGATTTTTGTTGCAAAGAGACTGCGTAACTTCTCTAAGGCAGCAAACGATTCAATCACACTTCCGCAGTATCTTACCAACCGATTTGCAGCAAGCAGTCCTGCTCTTCAGATTATCTGCGCTGTGGTTTTCCTTGTATTCTTTACCGTTTATGTTGCATCAAGCTTTGTAGCCGGTGCTACTGTTCTTACAAGCGTTGTTCCTCAGCTTCAGGGCAAGGAGAGTATTGCTCTTCTCATTTTTGCTCTTATCATTATTGCATATACCTTCTCAGGCGGTTATAAGGCAGTATGCTGGACTGACTTTTTCCAGGGCCTTATGATGCTTGTTGCTCTTCTTGCAGTACCTATTATGATTATCCTTACAAAAGACCTTGACCCATCAGCACTCAACTTTATGGGTGCAGACGGAGCTATGAATACCTTCGGTACCAATCCCTTCGATGCATCGGTTCAGGATATTCTGTCAGGTCTCGGCTGGGGTCTCGGCTACTTCGGTATGCCTCATATTCTTGTAAGATTTATGTCTATTAAAAAGGCATCTATGATAAAAACCTCATCAACTGTTGCTATTGTATGGGTTATTCTTTCGCTCGGCGCAGCTATTGCAATTGCTATTATGGGAAGAATGCTCATCGGTGCTGAGCTTGTAGCTGAAGGTAAGCAGGCAAGCATATTCATCGTACTTGTAGGAGATCTCTTCCCCGGATTTATTGCCGGTCTTCTCCTTTCAGCAATTGTTGCTGCTGCAATGAGTACGGCAGACTCACAGCTTCTTGTTGCTTCATCAGCCTTTACAAGTGATATTTATAAGCCTGTTTTCAGAAAGAATGCTTCTGATAAAGAGGTTATGTGGATAGGCCGTCTTATAGTAATTATCGTTGCCGTTGTAGCATACTTTATTGCCAACAGCAAGGGCAGCGGCGCTCAGGCTATTATGAATATGGTTGAGAACGCATGGGGCGGCTTCGGTGCTTCCTTCGGTCCCGTTATTATTCTTTCTCTCTTCTGGAAGCGCACTACATATAAGGGCGCAATTGCAGGTGTTGTCTGCGGTGCTCTCGTTGACGTGCTCTGGCTTATATTCCTTACCTCCTCAACAGGTATTTACGAAATTATTCCCGGCTTTGCTGCAGGCCTCGTTGCTACCGTGGTTGTAAGTCTTATTGATAAGGCTCCCGGTGAAGAGGTTCAGAAGATTTTTGAAGCTGCAACAGCCAAGGGCTACGACGAGGATTGATTTTTAAAATGAATAAACCGCTGAGAATCTCTGTGATAACTCAGCGGTTTTTTTATGTATCCGATTACATAAGGGCAAAGAGAGTAAGTGCTTCTTCAAGCTGTTCATATAAGCTGTACAGGTTTTCAGCGGGTATTTTTTCTTCCTTGCCAATCCCCATTTCAAATGCAGGACGGGAGAATTCGTTTGTGAACCAGTCTCTGAGTCCGTAGGGTGAAAAGGTCTTATCATCTTCACGAAGGCTGTAATTACAGGAGCAGGCAAGAATCTTTGCCATCATAGAGCTCTGCACGGGTATATTTTCTGCAGGGCTGCAGGCTATTTCTTCTCCACTCAGGTGAAGTGAAAGGCATTGACGGAAGCTTACTATACGGCAAAGTCTTGTGAAGGTACGTGTTTCGGCTTCACTTTCGGGATATTCTCCGCAGAAAAGTGCGGGAGACGGGACAGAGATTCCCTTTTCCTGAGCGTATTGCTTTGCCTCTCTGAAGCACGGACTGAAGTTGAGGTTTATATCGGTGCCCATAGCATTTGCTTTCCATGAAAGGCAGTCACGGTCTGTAAAGGAGGAAACGAAATTTTTCATATTCCTTGCACCCTTGCTGCCGTGGACGGAGATTTCCGTACCGTCGGGATTAAGGCAGGGGATAAGAGTGACACCAAGCTGACTGAAAGCTTTTTTTATATCCACCGAGCAAAGAAGATGATTGTATTTAACCGAGTGACAGAGCCTTTCGGTAAACCGCAGCAGTATGAGACTTGTAAGCCGGTCACAGCCCTTTACTGCACCGACATAAACCACAGTGTTTTTATTGTTGCCCACACTCAGAGAAAAAATTCCTCTTCCGAGAGCAGTTCTTCCGATAATCTGAGCCTTTAAAAAAGGATATTCTTTAATCAGGTCTTCTATTATTTGTTTATATGTGTTATAATCAAAATCACAGGGCTTTACAATATGTTTCATTTTTATCACCTTGTAAAATATATTGAAGCCGTCACATCAATATGCATGAAAGGTCGGGTAGTTTTGGATTTCAAAGAAAAAACTCTGAACACAAAAGTAATATATGAAGGGAAAATCATTACCGTACACGTTGACGATATTGAGCTTCCCGACGGAAATAAGGCCATAAGAGAGGTTGTTGAACACAGCGGCGGTGTTTCCGTTGCTGCTCTTACGGACAAGGATGAGCTTATGTTTGTAAGACAGTACCGTTATCCTTATTCAAGGGAGCTTCTTGAGCTTCCCGCAGGTAAGCTTGAAAAGGGTGAGGATCCTCTTGTTGCGGGTATAAGAGAGCTTGAAGAGGAATGCGGTGTTGTGGCAGAAAGAATTATTCCTCTGGGAACAATTTATCCTACGGTTGCTTACTGCAGTGAGATAATTTATCTTTACGGTGCCTTCGGTCTTAAGGAGACAAAGCAGAATCTTGATAAGGACGAATTCCTTGCTGTTGAAAGGATACCTCTTGCCGATGCCGTATCTATGGTAATGAACGGAGATATTTCCGATGCAAAAACTGTTGCCCTTGTGCTTAAAATGGCAAGACTCAGGGAAGAGGGGAAGATATAAATGAAGAATTTTATTCTTGCCTCCAACTCTCCGAGAAGGCGTGAGCTTTTTGAAAATTCAGGCTACAGCTTTACCGTTATGCCCTCGGACTGTGATGAGGATATAAAGGGAGAGCTTACACCTCAGCAGACCGTAATGGAGCTTGCAAAAAGAAAGGCAGTGGCAGTTTCTGCAAACAACAAGGGCAGTGTTGTTTTAGGCTGTGATACGGTAGTAGCCTTTGACGGAAAAATTTTAGGCAAGCCCGCCGACAGAGCAGATGCTTTTTCTATGCTTAAGGCTCTTTCGGGCAGAAAGCATATTGTTTCAACGGGTGTGTGTATAACTGACGGAGAGAAGACCGAATGTTTTGTAAATACTACTGAGGTTGAATTTTATCCCTTGTCTGACGAAACGATTGAAAGTTATCTCGATACTCTGGAATATACCGACAAGGCAGGAAGCTACGGTATTCAGGGCTTCGGAAGTGTGCTTGTAAAAGAGATAAAGGGTGATTATTTTTCTGTAATGGGACTTCCCGTAAGTCAGTGTGCAAGGGTGCTGTCTGACTTCGGTGTTGAGGGAAAAGTAAAGATAAGATAAGCTGACTAATATAATCCGTAATGCAAAAAGAGCATTGCGGATTTTTTTATGTTATTCTGCTTCGTATTTTCAGTATCAATTAAGGTTTTCGGTCAAAAATAAAAAAAGTAATAAATTTTTTTCTTAATACTATTGAGTAAACTTTGTTTTTATTATATAATTAACCATTATAATGTAATATTATGCCCTTCAAGGAAAGGAGAAAGAACTATGTTGTTTTCTCAGGATATAGGTATAGATTTAGGAACAGCCAATACTCTTGTTTTTGTAAAGGGTAAAGGCATAGTAATCCGTGAGCCCTCTGTTGTTGCAATCAATGTCAGCTCAAGACCTGCAAAGGTGGTTGCTGTCGGTACGGAGGCAAAGGAAATGATAGGCAGAACTCCCGGATCAATTACTGCAATGAGACCTCTTAAGGACGGTGTTATTGCTGACTTTGACGTTACATGTGAAATGCTCAAGAAGTTTATTCAGAAGGCTATGGGCGGATCATATCTTGCAAAGGCAAGGGTTGTTATCTGCATACCCTCAGGTGTTACCGAGGTTGAAAGAAGAAACGTCCATGACGTTGCTATTGAAGCCGGTGCAAAATATGTAAGTCTTATAGAAGAGCCTATGGCAGCTGCAATCGGTGCAGGCTTACCCGTAGGTCAGGCTATAGGCAGTATGATTGTTGATATCGGCGGCGGTACGGCTGAGGTTGCTGTTATATCCCTCGGTGATATAGTTACCTCCCGCTCGGTAAGAATTGCCGGTGACAGCTTTGATAACGCAATCAGCCTTTACATCAAGAAGAAATACAACCTTCTTGTAGGCGAAAGAACCGCAGAGGATATCAAAATCAAAATCGGCTCTGCTACTGAATATGAGGGCGAAGGAAAGATGGAGGTCAAGGGCAGAAACCTTATTGACGGTCTTCCCAAGAATATTACCATCACAAGCGAAGAAATCCGTGAGGCCCTCAAGGATTCCGTTGATCAGATTCTTGATGCGGTCAAGTCAACTCTTGAGAAAACTCCTCCCGAGCTGTCGGCAGATATTATGGAGCACGGCATTACCCTTACGGGCGGCGGAGCTCTTCTCAGAGGCATTGACAAGCTTATCGGTGAGCAGACAGGTATGCCTGTCAATGTAGCCGACAATCCTCTTGACTGTGTTGTTGACGGAACGGGAATTTATCTTGAAAGCGATGTTCTCGGTGCAACGGGCAAGAGATTCTGATTCTGTCGGAGAAGTTAAAGTTTTTGGAAAAGGTGTTTAAAAATGCTTCAGTTTTTTAAAAGCAGAAAATTTAAAACATTTCTTTTGGTTATCTGCGCTCTTCTTGTGGGTGCTGTTCTTGCCGTTGCCGTAAGAAGCTCGGCATCACCCTTCACAAGCGCTGTAGGTGTGGTTTTCAGTCCCGTTCAGAAGCTTTCAGGCTTTGTTGCCGATAAGCTTGATTGGGTAAAGCTGAGCTTCGAGGGCTCAGGCACATATCTTCAGGAAATTGAAAGATTAGAGCAGAAAATAGCCGAATATGAAAATAAGATAATTGATTATAACGAAATGGAGCAGAAGGTAGCCTCCTATGAGACTATGCTGGGAGTAAAAGAAAAAAATCCCGACTATGCTCTTGAAAGGTCAAGCATTATCGGCACTGATACGGCTGATATGTTTACCTCACTTATTATTGATAAAGGCTCAAACGACGATATAAGTGTCAATGACCCCGTTGTCTACGGTAACTATCTTGTAGGTATTGTCAACAAGGTTCATCCCTCCTACAGCGTGGTAGAGACAATACTCAGTCCCGACCTTAATATAAGCGCTCTTGAAAGTAAGACCAGAGAGACGGCTTATGCCACAACAACAATTGAGCTTTCACAGCAGGGCAGATGTATGCTTTCGGGACTTGAAAGAACAACGGCAGTTACTCCCGGAGGCATAGTAATCACCTCAGGTATAGGCGGAACTTATCCCAAGGGAATTATTATCGGTACAGTAAGTGAAATTGCCGAAAGCAAGTATGACCTTTCGGATTACGCAGTCATTGAGCCCGGCGTTGACGTAAAGGAAATCGAAGATATTTTTGTAATAACGGACTTTGAAGGTCAGGGTATTGAGGAAATTGCCGATTAAGACGGCAGACTCTCCCTGAGTGTCAGAGAATTTTAAAAGAGAGGAGTGTAAAAATGAGGTTTTCTTCTTTGCGTAACATTTACATAAGAAGAGCGTTGATGGCAGCACTCATTTTTGCAGCTGCTCTTATTCAGCACACGGGTATTATACCTGAAATACTCGGAGTGCCGGCTATGATACTGGTACCCCTTACGGTGTGTGTTGCTATGTATGAGAGGAGTATACCGGGTATGTGCTTCGGTGTGCTTGCGGGTATACTGTGGGATTTTGCAAGTGTAAGAGGTGACGGCTTTTTTGCTGTTATACTGACTGCCATAGGCTTTGTTTCAGGTGCTCTTGTTACCTTTGTTTTCAGAAACAATATAAGGTCTGCACTGATTATCAGCTTCGGCTCACTTCTTTTCTGTAATATATCCTACTGGCTTATGTTTATTCTGAACAAAGGCTATGAGGGTGCGTGGGATGTGCTTTTCAGTCGTTATCTGCCCTCGGTTTTATACTCTCTTATTTTTACTTTTATTTTTTATTATATTGTTTCGGCAATAGTTAAATATTCTGCACGCAGAAAGAAATAAGGCTTCTTTAATTTATTGTGAAAAGGATGTGAGAAAATGTCAGCTAAGGAAGGCCGTAAGAGATATACGGGTGTAATTGTGTTTATTGTTATGCTGGTATTTCTCTTCCTTGTTTATCTGTTCAATATTCAGATTGTTCATACAAAGCAGAACAGAGATACTATAGTATCTGCCGTTGAGGTAAGCGTTGATGCTATAAGAGGTGATATTCTTGACCGTAACGGTTATCCTCTTGTAACCAACAGACAGGTTAATAAGATTGTTTTCAACTACCTTGCTTTCCCGAAGGATTACACCGAAAGAAACGTAATTATTCTTGAGCTTATCCGTCTTTTTGATAAGAACGGTGTGGAATGGAATGATAATCTTCCCATTGAAATTAAAAAGGGTAAGCTTAAATTTGCAAAGGACAGAGATAACGAGGTCTCATACCTTAAGAGTGAGGCATTTCTTGACCTTAACTATTATGCCGATGTTGAGGACTGCTTCAATGCTCTTGTCAGCAGATACAAGCTTGAGGAATATACCTTCTCACAGCAGAGAGACATTGCCTCGGTTTATTATTCAATGGTTAAAAACGGCTTCAATGCGGGAAGAAATTACGAATTTGCTTCCGATGTTTCAAGTGCTCTCGTTTCCGTTATAAAAGAGAAAAGCAAGCTCTTTCCCGGTGTGGATGTTCAGGTTGCATCTGAAAGACAGTACACTGACGGAACTATTGCACCGCACCTTTTAGGTATGGTCGGTCCCATTACTAACGAGGAGTATGAAAGCAGGAAGGATGCCGGCTATACCCTTAACGATGTTATCGGCAAAAGCGGTGTTGAGTCGGCTATGGAAAGCTACCTTAAGGGTACAAAGGGTGTAAAAACAATAAGCACCGATGCGGCGGGTAATAAGAGTGAGGCTTATACTCTGCTTCCCGTAACAGGCAACACGGTTATTCTTACTATTGACTATAAGCTTCAGAAGGTAGCCCAGGATGCACTCAGAGAGGGCGTAAAGAGTCTTCAGACAAGTCTTGAAAGAATTTATCCTATGTCGGGTGCCGTTGTTGTAATGAACACGAAGAATAACGAAGTTCTTGCAATGGCTTCTTATCCAACTTATGATAACTCAACCTATAACGAAAAATCTGACGAGCTTAACAGTAACGAAACCAAGCCCTTGTGGAACAGAGCTCTCAGAAGCACCTACACCCCCGGCTCCACTATCAAGCCTGCCGTTGCTATGGCAGGACTTCAGGAAAAGGTTATATCGGGCTCGAGTCTTATCAAGTGTATGGGTGTTTATACTTACTACGAGGACTATCAGCCCAAATGCACCAACTATCACGGCAATCAGAATGTTATAAATGCTATTTATAATTCATGTAATATTTTCTTCTACGAAACCTCAAGACTTTTAGGTATAGAAAAGCTTAACAGCTATTTTGCTATGTTCGGTCTTGGTGAGGAGACGGGTGTAGAGCTTTACGAAAGTACGGGTACTGTCGACTCCGTTGCTCTGAGAACGGGTATGGGTGAGCTCTGGACACCGGGTCTTACCATTCAGGCGGGTATCGGTCACGGTAACAATCAGTTTACACCTATACAGCTCTGCTCTTATGTTTCAACTATTGCAAACAAGGGCACAAGATATAAGGCAAGCATCATAAGAAGTGTCAAGACGGCTGACCTTTCAGAAACGGTTATGGAAAATTCCGTTCAGATTCTTTCTCAGGCAGATTTCTCGGACAGCAACTGGAATCTCGTTCACAGAGGTATGCTTCTTGTAGGTACAGAAAGCTATGCCAATTTCAGAAAGGTGCCCGTAAAGGTTGCGGCAAAAACGGGTACAACAACTATCGAAAAAACCGTAAACGGCAGAAAAATAGAAACCTATAACGGTCTTATTCTTACCTTTGCACCTTATGAAAACCCTGAAATTGCTGTGGCAGTTGTGGTTGAAGGTGCAGGAAGCGGCGGCTCTACAGCGCCCATCGCTTCGGCAATTATGGAATACTATTTTGCCGAAAAGGACACAAAAGAAAGTGTTCAGAATGAAAACACATTATTAGGATAGGGAGACAGACTTATGGCTGAAAAAATACTTATAGCTTCAGGTAAGGGCGGTGTAGGCAAGACCTCACTGACCGTTGGTCTCGGCAAGGCTCTTCATGCTCTCGGATATAAGGTTCTTCTGATTGACTGTGACTGTCTGAGAAGTATTGACCTTCTTGTAGGCGTTACGGAAAAAATCGTATATGACTGGGGAGATGTTATCGGCGGTGCCGACCCTGAGGATGCACTTTACGATGCCGGTGATGTATCTGTACTTACCTGTCCTGAGGATTACGGTGATACCGATGAAAAGGATATGAAGAAGCTTCTTTCGGAATATGACGGAATGTTTGACTATATTCTTATTGATGCACCTGCAGGTATTGACAGAGGTCTTACCCTTTCTGCAGCAGCAGCCGACAGAGCAATAGTAATATCTACCCCTGATCTTGTCTGTGTAAGAAGCGCCTGCATTGCGGCAAGAAAAATCGGTCAGCTGGGTATTGAGGATGTAAGACTTGTAATCAACCGTATCTTAAGAAAGGATGTTATAAAGGGCAGACTTCTCAATATAGATTCCGTTATTGATTCAACAGAGGTACAGCTTATAGGTGTTGTGCCTGAGGATTCCAAAATCCGTTTCGGCTCAATGGGAATGGCTATTTATCTTCCTAATCAGCTTTCTTACGATGCTCTTACTAATATTGCTGCAAGAATAACGGGTGAATACATACCTCTTGATATATAATAAATATTCGTTTAAGGAATTAAAAATATTGTTAATTTAGCAAATTATTTAGTTTACAGCCTCATTTTTTGAAAAAATCTATTGCATTATGACAAAATCTTTGTTATGATATAAACTGATGAAAATTTGAAAGGGATGAGCAGATGAATATTGCATTGATTGCACATGACGCAAAAAAAGAGCTTATGACTCAGTTCTGTATCGCATACTGCGGCACACTGAGTAAGCACTCCCTTTGTGCAACGGGTACAACCGGAAAGATGGTAAGCGAAGCAACGGGTCTTAATATAACCAAGTTCCTTTGCGGCTATCAGGGCGGTGAGGAGCAGATAGCAGCACGTATTGCCTGCAACGAGATCGACCTTCTTTTAATGTTCCGTGACCCGCTTACTGCTAAGCCGAGTGAGCCCAACGAGGCTAACCTTTTAAGACTTTGCGACGTTCATAATATCCCCGTTGCTACTAATATTGCAACGGCTGAGGCTCTTGTTATGGCCCTTGAAAGAGGCGACCTTGACTGGAGAGATATAATCAACCCGAAGGCATAATTTCAAAGCATAAAATTAATATATTATAACAGTGTTGACGGAAAAGAGTAACAACTGTACCCCGTTCAGAGAGAGACACCTTGTGCTGAAAGTGTCTTACGTAAGGTCCTTTGCCAAGACATTCCCGAGCTGACCGTTTGCCGCGTTAAGGCATCGAGTGGAACATTTATGTTCAATCGGGGTGGTACCGTGGAGTTTATGCTTCATCCCCAATGCAGTGTGTCTGTGTTGGCGATGAAGTTTTTTTATTTATACGGAATTATACGATATTTATGTTTCACTTACCGCAAAACGACATTAAACCGTAGGGGCGGATATTATCTGCCCGTCCAACAAATTTATTACGGAGGATATAATAATGGCTTTAGTTACAAAATCAATCAAGGGTACACAGGATACCCTGCCCGCTGAAAGCTATAAGGTGCAGTTTATTGAGAACACAGTTCTTGAAACTGCGGGCAATTACGGATACAAGGAAATAAGAGTGCCTGTTTTTGAGCACACGGAGCTTTTCCAGAGAGGTGTAGGTGACACCACAGACGTTGTGCAGAAGGAGATGTACACCTTTGAGGACAAGGGCGGAAGATCTATCACTCTTCGTCCCGAGGGTACGGCAGGTGTTGTCCGTTCATATATTGAGCACGGACTTTTCAACGAGCCTCAGCCTATGAAGATGTGCTATCTCGTTTCCTGCTACCGTTATGAAAAGCCTCAGGCAGGCAGACTCCGTGAATTCCATCAGTTCGGCTGTGAATGTCTCGGTACTGCTTCACCTGCTGCTGATGCTGAAATTATTTCACTTGTAAACGATATCTTCACCTTCCTTAACGTGAAGAATATTGATATTCAGATTAACTCAATCGGCTGTCCCGAATGCAGAAAGAATTATCATGAGGCTCTCAAGAATTATTTTGAAAGCAAAAAGGGTGAGCTCTGCGGTACATGTCTTGAAAGACTTGACAGAAACCCGATGCGTATTCTTGACTGTAAGAGTCCCGTCTGCTCTGAGATTGCAAAGGATGCTCCCAAGGTAACGGATTTCCTTTGTGAGGAGTGTGACACACATTTTAAATCAGTTCAGAATTACCTTGATGCTATGGGTATCAGCTACACGGTAAATCCCTCAATAGTAAGAGGACTCGACTACTATACAAAGACTGTTTTTGAATTTGTTTCCAACGAAATCGGTGCTCAGGGTACTGTATGCGGCGGCGGACGCTATGACGGTCTTGTAAAAGAGGTGGGCGGTCCCGATACACCTGCTCTCGGCTTTGCTATGGGTATTGAAAGACTCCTTCTTCTTATGGAAGCTCAGGGAACAGCCTTCCCGCCTCAGAGCAAATGTAATCTTTATATTGCTTCTATGGGCGAAAAGGCTACTGTTAAGGCTGCTCAGATTGCTTCTGACCTCCGTGGTGAGGGAATGCACGCACAGTTTGATATTGTGGGACGTTCAGTAAAGGCACAGATGAAATTTGCAAATAAAATCGGTGCCGAATATACTGTTGTTTTAGGTGACAGTGAGCTTGAAGAGGGCAAGGCAAAGATTAAAAATATGCAGACAGGTGAAGAAACTGAAATTGCTCTTGACGGCTTCGAGGATACCTTTATGCGTATCTCTATTAACGAAAGCCTCAAGGAGCTTGAAGACTTCGGCTATGAAAGTAATATTGATATAAACTCTATCTTAAACGGAAATTTATTCTAAGGAGGACAATAAAATGGATTTTATGACAGGACTTAAAAGAACTGACTACTGTGGTACCTTTACTGCAAAGGACTGCGGCAGAGAGGTTGTAGTTGCAGGCTGGGTACAGAGACAGAGAGACCTTGGTGCTCTTATCTTCGTTGACCTTCGTGACAGAACAGGTATTGTTCAGCTTGCTTTTGACGATAATACACAGAAGGAAATTTTTGAAAAGGCTTTCACTGTAAGAAGTGAATATGTTCTTATGGCAAAGGGTGAGGTAAGAGAAAGATCCTCAAAGAATATGGATATCCCCACCGGTGAGATTGAAATTTTCGTAACAGATCTGCGTATTCTCGGTAAGAGTGAAACACCTCCCTTTGAAATTATCGAAAACTGCCAGACAGCGGAAAACACAAGACTCAAGTACCGTTATCTTGACCTTCGCCGTCCCGATCTTCAGAAGAATATCATTATGCGTCACAAGATTACAAAGATTATCCGTGACTATTTTGACGAGAACGGCTTTATTGAAATTGAAACTCCTATCCTTGTAAAGTCTACTCCCGAAGGTGCAAGAGACTTCCTTGTTCCCTCAAGAATTCACAAGGGCAGCTTCTATGCTCTTCCTCAGTCTCCTCAGCTTTACAAGCAGCTTTCAATGGTTGCAGGCTTTGACAGATATATGCAGATTGCACGTTGCTTCAGAGACGAAGACCTCCGTGCTGACCGTCAGCCTGAATTCACACAGATTGACGTTGAAATGAGCTTTATTGATATGGAAGATATCCTCGGACTTATTGAAGGCTTTATGAAGAGAGTTTTCAAGGACGCAATCGGTGTGGATATTACTCTTCCTCTTCCCAGACTTACCTATAAAGAGGCTATGGAGCGTTACGGCTCAGATAAGCCTGATACAAGATATGCTATGGAAATCACCGATATCGGTGAAGAGGTTAAGGGCTGCGGCTTCGGTGTATTCACAGGTGCTCTTGAAAACGGCGGTAAGGTTGCTGCAATCACTGCTAAGAATGCATTCTCTGTTCTTACAAGAAAAGAGGTTGAGAAGCTTACTGAATTCGTAAAGGGTATCGGCGCAAAGGGTCTTGCATGGGCAAGAATCGGTGAAGACGGCACAGTTGCTTCATCCTTCGCTAAGTTTATGACTGAGGATGAAATGAAGGCTATTATGGATAAGTGCGGTGCAGAAAACGGTGACGTAATTCTTATTGTTGCCGATAAGACAAGCACAACTCTTTCCGTTCTCGGCGCACTCCGTCAGACAGTGGCAAAGAAGCTCGACATTATACC
Organism: Acutalibacteraceae bacterium; assembly: GCA_045649935.1. GTDB lineage: Bacteria > Bacillota > Clostridia > Oscillospirales > Acutalibacteraceae > UBA6857. The sequence continues at coordinate 13,253 of JAZRQQ010000043.1, forward strand.
CACCGACAAATACAATCTTCTCTGGGTTGTTGAATTCCCGTTCTTTGACTGGGACGAAGAGCTCGGTCAGTATGTTGCAATGCATCATCCGTTCACATCTCCTCTTGAGGAATGTCTTGAGTATCTTGAAACAGATAAGGCAAAGGTAAGAGCAAATGCTTATGACCTTGTTCTTAACGGCATTGAGCTTGCCAGCGGTTCTATCAGAATTACCAATCCCGACCTTCAGAAGAGAATCTTTACACTTCTCGGTCTTTCCGATGAAGAAGCACACGAAAAGTTCGGCTTCCTCACCGATGCGTTCAAATACGGTGCACCTCCTCACGGCGGTATCGGCCTCGGTCTTGACAGACTTATTATGCAGATGCTCAGACTTGAAACTCTCCGTGATGTTGTTGCTTATCCGAAGCTTCAGAATGCAAGTGAGCCTATGACTGACTGTCCGTCAAAGGTTGACGGAGACCAGCTTGAAATGCTCGGTATTTCAATAATTGAAAACGAAGAATAAGAATAATAAAAAGTCCGTTGCAGTTGAAGTGCAACGGATTTTTTTAATTTATAACGTATTTATCTGAGGAATTTTTTTCTGAAGATTTCTGTTGCAAGCTCTTTGGTAAATCCACCGGGAGAAAATTTGAAATTAGCAGGGGGATTATCAAATCTTTCACAGTAATTATCTATTTCTTCTTCAGTCATTTTTATTTCCGGTAAGTCTGTAAGCTCTTCGATAATTTTTTTGAAGCGTTCTGCAGTTGTTCCCGTAGCCGAAAGAAGCTTTTCTGCTTTTTCTTTTTCATATATGAGGCTTCTGTCGAAGAATTCACACATAAAGGCTGTACATGCCTTGCCGTGGGGAATGTCATAGTTTTCCGTAAGGATATATCCTAAGGGGTGGGGGAATGCTGTTCCGCAATAGGCAAGAGTGATACCGGCGTAAAGGGAGCCGTAATAAAGGGCTTCTCTCATATTTTCATCGGGATTTTCCTTGGTTTCGTAAAGAGCTTCAAGTCCCTTCCATATGAGGCTGATTGCCTTTTCACCGAAAAGGGTAGGAATATCTGTACACTTAGATGACATATACCCCTCTGCTGCGTGAGCAAGAGCATCAAGTGCCGTTGAAACGGTGACGGAATAGGGCATAGAGTGGGTATATTTCGGGTCTGCGTAAGTGAGAGAGGGGAAGCAGTCATTGTAGGCTATACTTTTCTTTCTGCCTGTTTTGTGGTCGGAAAGCACACTAACTCTGCCGACCTCACTGCCTGTGCCTGAGGTAGTACCGATAAGCACAAGAGGAAGAGCCTTGTTTCTGTCTTCTCCCGAATAAATATCGTATATGCCGAAATCGGGGTTTGCGGTATATACTGCAACAGCCTTGGCTGCGTCAAGAGGTGAGCCGCCGCCGATACCGATAACGAAGTCGGCACCAAAGTCTGCAGCAAGCTTACTTGCCTCAAAGCAGTGGTCGAGCCTCGGATTAGGTCCTATTTTATCGTAAATCACACTGAGAATACCTTCCTCTTCAAGTGCAGAGAGAACATCACTGAGAGCACCGCTTTTTTTGGCACTGCTGCCGCCTGTTACGATAATACATTTTGTGCCGTATTTTTTCATAAGTGAGCTGTTTTCCGTGACACAGTTTTTTCCGCTTATTACATTTAAAGGAATATGAAGATTAAAATCCATTCCGCATACCTCGCAGTTTTAATATTGTAATTTTATTATAGCAAAAGTGTAACTTTACTGCAAGATTTATTTATAAACTATTGCAAACTTTGCCGTTATGTTATAAAATAAATAGGATATAGGAAAAATAGCAAATATTATTATATATTTTGTTTAAAGAAATCCGTAAATTATTTAAAGGAGAAACAGATATGAGCAAAAAGCTAAACGGTGTCCTTACAGCCGTAAAGCGCGGACGCGGCGGTGTCAGTGTTTCACACAACAAAAACACAGCCGAATGCCCCGTTGAAAGAATGCCTGTACCCGACAAGGTAGTCATTTCAATGCAGCAGCACATAGGTGTACCCTGTACTCCCGTGGTGAAGGTCGGCGACGAAGTAGCTGTAGGACAGATTATCGGTGACAGTGATAAATTTATCTCTGCACCCATTCACGCAACAGTTTCGGGTAAGGTTACGGCAGTTGGCGACATCAAGCTCGCTAACGGTATTATTACCAAGGGTGTAACTATTGAAAGTGACGGAGAAATGAGACTTTACGAGGGCATCAAGCCCCCCGTGGTAACCAACAAGCAGGAGCTTTGCGCAGCTATCAGAGCATCGGGTGTAGTAGGTCTCGGTGGTGCAGGCTTCCCCACTCACGTAAAATTCAATATTCCCGAGGACAGCAAGGTTGATACTCTTATTATCAATGCTGCCGAATGTGAGCCCTATATTACCGTTGACTACCGTGAGTGTATTGAAAATACAAAGTACATAATCAAGGGCGTTGAGCTTCTCAGAGATATCTGCGGCTTCAAGCAGATTATTATTGCTATTGAGGATAACAAGCCTCAGGCATTCAGAGAGCTTCTTGATTTTGCTGCAAAGGACGACGATGCAGACGATACAATCAAGCTTATGACTCTGCGTTCAAGATATCCTCAGGGTGCAGAAAAGATGATGGTTCTTTCTGCAACGGGCAGAAAAATCCCACCCGGAAAGCTTCCCTCTGATGTAGGCTGTGTGCTTATCAACGTTGCTTCACTTGCTTTTATTGCAAGATATATTGAAACAGGTAAGCCTCTTGTTTCACGTTCAATTACTGTTGACGGTTCTGCTATCAAGGAGCCGAAGAACCTTCGTGTTCCTATCGGTACCAATATACAGGACATTATTGATTATTGCGGCGGCTTTAAAGCTGAGCCGAGAAAAATCCTTTCAGGCGGTCCGATGATGGGTATTGCTATCTGTGATACAGAAGCTCCTATCTGTAAGCAGAACAATGCTATTCTTGCCTTTGCCGACAGTAAGGATTTTGCAAAAAAAGAAAGAGAATGTATCCGCTGCGGAAGATGTGTTGACGTTTGTCCTATGAGTCTTATGCCTACTCTTATCGAAAGATATGCACGTACAAAGGATGCCGAAAAGCTTAATTCAATCGGTGTAATGGTATGTATGGAGTGCGGCTCCTGTGCTTATGCCTGTCCGTCGGGCAGACCTCTTGTTCAGTATATGAGACTTGCAAAACAGGTTGTAAGAGAAGGAGGAAATAAATAATGAGTAAAAAGCTTACCGTAAGCCCGTCTCCTCATGTGCGCTCGAGGGAGACAACGACGGGTATTATGCTTGATGTAATTCTCGCTCTTATTCCGGCTCTTATAATGAGTGCTTACTATTTCGGCTTAAGAGCCCTCCTGCTTACCGGTGTATGTGTTGGCAGTGCAGTGCTTTCTGAATATGTGGCAAGAAGGGTAATGAAGAGAAACAATACACTCGGAGATCTCAGTGCCGTTGTAACGGGTCTCATTCTTGCACTCAATCTTCCCTCATCACTTCCCTTGTGGATGGGTGCTCTCGGCAGTATTATTGCAATCATCGTGGTTAAGCAGATGTTCGGCGGTATCGGTCAGAACTTCGTTAACCCCGCTATGACAGCCAGAATTATTCTTATGGTGTCCTTCCCCACAGCTATGGCTCATTGGGTTGCTCCCTTCTCAGGAAGCTGGAGCCCTGACGCAGTTACGGCTGCCACACCGATGGCTGTTCTGGCAGGTGTCCAGGGCGGAGATGTTTCAGCAGTTGCCGATTCTCTTCCCTCTCTTACCGGAATGCTTTTCGGCGTTCACGGAGGCTCGATGGGTGAGGTTTGCTCCCTTGCACTTATCGCAGGCGGTCTTTACCTCATCATCAGGAAGGTGATTTCTCCCATCATTCCTCTTTGCTTCATCGGAACAGTTGCCGTATTTATGCTTATCGCAGGTGATTTCAGCCTCGAATTTACCGCATATCAGCTTTTAGGCGGTGGCCTTATGCTCGGTGCTTTCTTTATGGCTACTGATTATTCCACATCTCCTCTTAATAAAAAGGGTAAGGTTATCTTCGGTATCGGCTGCGGTCTTATCA